>NZ_JCAWSJ010000001.1:0-58627 GCF_059814265.1 Lysinibacillus sp. COL-1
AGAGTTTCAATAAAGTTGTATACTAACAAATGTTCAAACCCGCATTCTTGTGTCTTTCTTATCTTTAAAATGACAATAAAGTCGTATACTTATTTTCATCAAATTAACTTATTTTGCAATAAACTGTTACAAAAAAGTTGTATACCAATACGAAAATTATGTACTTACATTATAGTTTAAATATGTTTCTTCACAGCTTTATTCTATAAGAATTTGTTATTATGGATAGTTACTAAATCCTCTATATATTTTAGTAATTTTTCTCGTTTCTCTATATTAATTCTAATATAGTTTTTAAGATTAGCTGCTTCAATAACCATATTTTTTGTTACAATCTCGTCTTTATATTTGGTATCCATAACAATTTTTATTCTTCTATGCCGAAAATCCTCAACCGTCTCTATATTCGAATTGATATACTTAGTAGTAAGTGGGTATTTTCCACTGAACAAACTATAACTTGCTTTGACATCAAGTAAATTTATTATCCCTGTCCTACTTTTCCTAACCAATCTCTTTAAATTTCCTTCATGTTCTGACCAACTATCTATTATTAATTTTGCTTTGCTTAGTAATTCTTTATCTCTCTCTAAGTAATCTATTTTTTCTCTATTACCAGTACTCCTCAAGTAAGGAGAATTGCGAATTAACCATTCTTTATCATATTGTAAAAGCCATCCGTATATTTTAGTATATGCTTTACCTAAGTCAGAGCGTGAATATTCTGGATTTTCTTTTCGGATTTTTAGAAATTCCTCTTTGTAGTACTCCGTTTTTAATTTTTGTTTGTTCATTAATCCTTCTTTGTTTTTTAATTGAACTGAAGAAAGATGCCCCCTATTCTTAATCCTTATTACTGTATCCCTAGATATATTTGCTAATTCCGCTATTTTGTTCAGTGTTAGATCTTGTTTAAGTAATTCATTAAAATTAAGTTCCCATACTCGGCCTCGCTTTACTATTCTTCTATGGAAATCCCTTATATCAAAAGGAGATTTTTCCCCTTCCTTAATTATGTACTCAAAACCGCAATTACACTTTATGATACCTTGAATTTTCCTATCTGAATTATTTACTCTAACATTCACATTTTTTATATTCTCTTTTAAATAATTCTTGCAAAACGGGTTCATACAAACCCAAGGTCCTTCACCAAAAGGTTTAAATGAGTTCTCCTTTTCAAAATAATTTTTGGCTGATCCACTTAATAATCTCATTAATAATAAGTGTCTTATCGGATGTAACGACCTATTTTCTTCAATATTTATTAAACTAGGAACCCAAGAAAACTTGTCACTTATCTTGAAAAATGAATCTAATAACTCTAGAAAATCTGTTGGATAATATTCAATTATTAACTTTTGTAAGTATTCTCTTCGCTTTTTAATGGGATATGCAAACCCTTTCTTACCTAATAAATCTACATATTTGCTAATATAATACTCTTCAGAAAACGATTTGTAATTCATTCTAATAATGTATTCAACGTCCTCTGCTAGATCGATCAAATATTTCATTAGTTCCTCACTATAGCTCCTAAGTGGTTCTCTAATATCTTCAATTGTTGGAATTAAATAATTTATAAAGCCCATCTCGGATATTTTTAACGAATACTCTAATAACGGAGTCTTATGCCTAGTACAAACAAAAATCCCTGGAATTTGATGAATCCTGTTCCAAAATCCTTCACCATTTGACTTAAGCTGTTCCTTTAAGCATTCTGCACAATAATATAAATATTTCTTGTTTTTTACATTGTATTTACTGTAACTAAATAAAAAAATATATAAATTTTTAAAATCACTTTTATAAATTTTCTCATTCCATTCTTCACTTTTAAAGGGTTTTACAAACGGTATCACTGTATGCTGGTTAATAAAATACTCTTTAGTAAATTCTTTCGAGAATATATTGATTTGGGATACTAAATGAGCGAGTCCCATTGGTAATTCTAAATTAATATTTACCTTCTTTCCAAATAGTTCTTTATTTGTATGTTTTCTACTCAAGTTACCTACATGAATGTGATAACGAGCTATTATACTGTAATATAGTTCATCTTCATATGGCGTTGGAAAATAACCTATCATATCCTTACTCCTCTTATTTATTACAATGTTTTTTCAGTAAAGCTTTTTTCATAAGTAAAAACGCTACCTAAAGTATATTTCAATTAGTAATGATGTCTGTCATCCCAAATCTGTTCCATAAGTTTGTCCATCCCATTTCCCTTAGTATTTTAAAAAGACTGCTAGCTTTCACTAACAGTCAATTAATTAAACTTTATAGAATTCTCCACATTAGACTTACCTATTTTACATTTGTATTAGGTATGTTGTTTTTCTTATCCCAAATAATATATATGGTGAATGCTATAGGTCCAGTTAAAAAAACACAAATCAACCATATTAAATAACATTGCTTACTAAACTTATTTTCCAGATATTCATGTGTAATATATGATAACATTAAGATAATTAATATATATACTCCCACTATAAATAACTGATTTAACAAAACATATCCCCCCAATTAGCAACATGTATTTGATTGATTGACAAGATTAATACTACATACGCCTGTTTCTGGTAATTCTAATTCAACACGTTTCGACGCTTCTTCATCTCCTGATAAATAAGCTGTTATTGAACGAACCTGTTCGTAGCCGGTTGCCATTAAAAATGTTGGTGCGCGTCCATAACTTTTAGCTCCGACTATATAGAAGTCCTTTTCAGGTTGGCGTAGTATTTCTTCACCATGCGCTCTGACTGTGCCACAACTATGCTCATTAGGATCAATTAGTGGCGCTAATGCTTGCACACTTTCTGTTGCTGTATCAATAGATAAACGCAGTTCATTGTTCATGGTAAAATCAGGTCGATTTCCTGCATTAACAATAAGTTCATCGAATCCTGTAAGTACTTTTTGTTCTCCATTAATAGTACCTACAATATGGATATTCTCTTCTTTTTTCACCTGTGAAATATAGAAAGGTGTTACTACCTCAATCTTTCCTGTATCTACTAATTCATGGATGCGAATACCGAGTGCGCCACGTGCTGCCAACGCATCTTTTTCCTCCCCGCCATAGGCTTCTTCTACAGATCTTTTACGCATAATCCACACAAGCTTTGTTGAAGGATTATCTTTTTGTAATTCAGCCAAAGCTAATAAGGTATTGATCGCTGAATGACCACCACCAATGACAGCAACCTTCTTATTTGCATATCTCTTAGGATTCGTATTTATATCTGGAATACCATACTCAATGTGATCTGCTAATACTTTCTCATTTTTCAGCCAAACACCTGTAGAATTTGCTGGGTTTGGGTTCCCCCATGTACCCGTTGCATCGATAACTGCTTTTGCCTCAATAATATCGATGTCATCCTCTTTTTCAACATATATATTAAAGAACTGATTTAATCGATTTTTTGATTTCATTTTATCATTTAATTGTCTTGAAATACCTACTACTTTTGAGTTCAATCGGATACTAGGTTTTATTTGTGTTAACTCTGCCAAAGGTTTTAAATAAAGATCAATTAACTCATGCCCTGTAGGTATTGTTTCTAAGTTAGGTTCTACCCAATCAGACCCCTCTAATAATGATTTAGCAGCTCTATTGATGTTATAACGCCATGGAGAAAATAATGTGACATGCCCCCAAGTACGAATATTGTGTGCTATTTCATTGCCAGCTTCAAGTAAAATAAATGACTGGTTTTGCTCTACTAAATGAGCAGCAGTAGCTAACCCGATAGGACCTGCACCAATTATGACAATCGGTAAATTCTTATTGGAATTATTAACAGTCTCTTGGACTTCAATGTCCTGAACAGGAGTACAACAAGATTGATTTTGATTGATTACTTTTAGTGTTTTCATATAAACTTCTCCTCTTTTTTCTTTATATAAGCATTCCCTTATATAAAATATATTTTTTACGTCTAGCAGTAAGCTAGACGTAATTTATTTAAGCTTTTGTGATAGTTATGAACACACTTCCATTTCACACATGATTTTATCAATTTCTTTTATAGCTTTTTCAAATTGCAACCATGTAGAAGTGCCGTAACGATCCATATCTCCTTTAAAGAAGAAATCAAAAGCAAACTCTTTAGCCTGTATCAATGTGTATTCTCTACTATTCATTATTAACTTTAAATAAGCGATAAAATAATCTTTAGTTAATTCGCTAGCATGGTTTACTGTCATTATTGCATCCTCCATTCAACGGATTGAATAATTGCTACGACAGACAGTATATTTAGGATCACTTGTTAGCAAGATGTCGGTGAGTATCCAACTAATACTAAACCTAGCTCACCATTCTCTTCTTCTGCATGGATCGTAACATCTGTTAATTGCGGTGCAATATCAGGATGAATTGCGACTTCGATACCTTCAATTGTTTGAATTGCATCTTCTTCTGCTGGTGCTTCTAAGCCTACACCTAAATTAACCCCACAGCAGCCTGCAATACCAAAGAAACGAAGCGTTTTAACCTCTGAATCAGCTAATACCTGTTCTAAATAATTTTTACCTTCTAGACTCATTTTCATTTGATTTTCTCTCCTTTTAATTCATGTAAGCCTTGTGTTCCAACCGGTGGCGTTTTTACCCATGGAATGGCCACAAATTGATTATTGCTGATGGATCTAACTTCTTTTAGCCATTTCGTTTCAGCTTGTTGTTTTTGAATTAATGTTGGACTTGTTGTATAGATAGATGAAAACGTTTGATTAACAACCCACCAATCAACAGATAATCCAGCACGGTGTAAATCTTCTTGTAAGCGCGAAGCTTCATAAACAGGTGTTGCTTCAGGAAGAGTTACAATGGCAACACTCGTATAAGAGGCATCACGCAACCTTGGTAACAGGTTAGAAACAGCTGGAGGAATATCCCCTTGTGAACGGCTTATTTCCCGATGATAAGCTTCTGTTGCGTCTAGTAAAAGCAACGTATGCCCTGTTGGTGCGGTATCAATAATAATGACTTCATCTTGATGATTTTCTACAACGTTAGCAAATGCTTTGAATACAGCTATTTCCTCTGTACAAGGAGAAGCCAAATCCTCTTTCACAAATGCTAAACCTTCCTCATTCATCGTTTCACTTGCCTTTGCAAGCACTTCTGCTTCATAGTTTGCCACTTCTGCTTTTGGATCAATACGACTGATCGTTAAATTATTAACGTTGTCATCTCCGAATGTCCAATCGAGGTGTGCGGCGGGATCTGTTGTAGTTAAATGTACATGAGTATCCTCTTCTGCTAATCGTAATGCAATATAAGAAGCCACAGTTGTTTTTCCAACCCCACCTTTCCCCATCGTAAAAATGAGTTTCGGTTTACGTTCTAAATAATCTGCAATCATTTCTTCTATCTCAGGAATCTTAGTTTCTTCATTTGATTCATCTGCATGTATAACTTCTTTGTCAGTCATCCATGCTTGCATACGCTCAATACTTGATAATGAGTACGGTACAAAAGGTAAGTAGAAATGCTCAAATTGATTTAGTTCTTCAGGAATTCTTGCTATTGCATCAGCTTGACGCGCAATGAAAGCCTCTTCGATATCATCAGTAGAATTGGCATTGCTCATATATCCATTAATTAGTAGAGTCTGATTTTGAATGCCTATTTCAAACAATTCGTGAGAAGCACGTGCAGCTTCCTTTAAAGGATTTTCTTCTGGGCGTGTCACTAACATTAACGTTGTTTGATTAGCATTCTTTAAACGTTCAACTGCCTCTTTATAGACTTCACGTTGTGGTTCTAGCCCTTTTAAAGGACCTAAACATGAAGTGCCAGTCGTGTTATCGTCTAGAAACGTAGACCATGCAGAAGGCAACTGTAATAATCGTAACGTATGCCCTGTAGGGGCTGTATCAAACACCACAGTGTCAAAATTCCCAATCACTGAAGTATCAGTCAATAGTGAAGCAAATTCATTAAAGGCAGCAATTTCTACTGTGCAAGCACCAGAAAGTTGTTCCTCCATATTTTGTAATACCACTTCAGGTAGTTTTCCACGGTACGGACCAACCATTTGCTCTTTGTAATGTTGTGCTGCCTGTTCAGGGTCCAAATTTATCGCAAATAAATTGTCTATGCCTTCAATTTTTGTTGGACTATTAGAAAGCGTTTGGCCAAAAATATCTTGTAAGTTGGATGCGGGGTCTGTACTAATTAAAAGTACCTTTTTCCCTTCCCTTGCAATGGCTATTGATAGGCTACAAGCAACCGATGTTTTCCCAACGCCCCCTTTCCCCGTGAAAAACAGGAATGGGGTGTCAGGGAAATGAATTCTTGTAAAGCGTTCCATCTTACGCATCTCCTTTTAGTGACAAGCGTACTTTTGGCTTTTGTAGTAATTCGTCTTCTGAAAGTCCTGACCACTGTGAAAATTGTTCATTTGTTGGATAGATTCCTTTGCAAAGTAATTCTCCATCCACAAACGTTGCAGGTAAGGCATCCATTCCTTCTGACACTAATAGTTGATTGATTGCTTCGTTTTCTACAAAAGCATTTGGCTCGTTTGTAAGATTAAATCTTTCAGCTTCTATGTTTGTTTTCTTTAAATTATTCATAATAAATGACATTCGCAATAATTCTGGGTCTATAGAAGGTCCACATAAGCCTGTAGAACAGCACATTGCTGGCTCATAGATATGAATTTTTTTCAATTTATTTCAGCTCCTCAGCTACAAATTGTTCAATGCGTTTACCAATTGCATCACGAACATTTTGGAATACAGCCCACTTCTCTTCATCAGTACCTGTCGCTTTCGCTGGATCTTCAAATCCCCAATGCTCACGACGAACGTGAGGAGGTGTCATTGGGCATTTATCAGCTGCATCCCCACATAAAGTGACAACTAATGTTGCATTGTTTAATGTCTCAAAATCAATTAAATCGGATGTATGATTTGAAATATCAACCCCTACCTCCGCCATCGCTTTAGTAGCATTCGGATTTACGCCATGTGCTTCAATACCAGCACTTTTAACTGTCCAATTGGTAGGTAGTAATTTCTTTGCCCATCCTTCAGCCATCTGACTTCGACATGAGTTTCCTGTACATAAGAAATAAAGTGTATTTGTCATAGTAATTGCTCCTTATAATTTAATGGTTTTAAAGTATTTTTTCTGCCAACGTAAGGCAACCCATACAAGTCCAATGAGGACTGGTACTTCCACTAGTGGTCCAATAACAGCGGCAAATGCCACGCCACTATGCAAGCCAAACACACCCACTGCAACAGCAATTGCTAACTCGAAGTTGTTGCTTGCAGCTGTAAAAGAAAGAGCTGCTGTGACAGGATAAGATGCACCTACTTTACGGGAAGAGAAGAATGACACAGCAAACATGATCACAAAGTAAATAAATAATGGAATAGCAATTCGCACTACATCAAGTGGCAGTTCTACTAATTGCTCACCCTTTAAAGCAAACATCAACACAATCGTGAACAGCAGTGCAATTAAAGTAAGTGGTGAAATTTTCGGTAAGAACTTTTCTTCATACCACTGTTTTCCTTTTGCTTTAATTCCTATCCATCGTGTGAGGAATCCTGCTGCAAATGGTATCCCTAAGTAAATTAGAACGCTCTTTGTAATCTCCCACATAGAAATGGATACATTGAAATTCTCTAAACCAAACCAACCAGGTAATACATTTAAGAAAAAGTAAGCAAAAATTGAATACGTCACAATTTGAAAAATGGAGTTAAAGGCAACTAAACCAGCTACATATTCACGATCTCCACGCGCTAAATCATTCCACACAATCACCATGGCAATACATCGAGCTAAGCCAATCATAATGAGTCCAGCCATATATTCTGGGTAATCTTGTAAGAAGATAATCGCTAAAAAGAACATGAGGAACGGGCCGAGTAACCAGTTTTGTAAAAGTGATAGTAATAGCACTTTCCAATCCTTAAACACTCGCCACATTTCTTCATACTTTACTTTCGCTAATGGTGGATACATCATGACAATTAACCCTATAGCAATCGGTATGGACGTTGTTCCAATAGACATGGACTCTAACGCTTCCCCAACATTAGGCATGGTGATACTTAATACAACACCTATTCCCATCGCAACGAATATCCAAAGGGTAAGGTAACGATCTAGAAAAGAAAGCTGTTTTGTTAAAGATTCATTACTCATTTATATTTCCCCCTACATGGCAGCAATCGGTTTCACAATTGCACCCCTTTAAAGGCTGAATTTGTTCTAAAATGCCCTTCATCAGTGGCGTTTGATTCTCTACTAAACGGTAATGTTTCCAAGTCCCTACTTTCCGTTCCGTAATAATGCCTGCCTCCTTTAATTTTCGTAGATGTTGACTAACGGCTGGTTGTGATATTCCTAGCACATCCACAAAATCACATACACATACCTCCCCGTTTTTCATGCATGCAAGTAATTTAATGCGATTCAAATCCGCTGCTGCTTTTAGTTGTTTTTCAATTAGTGTGTTTTCCATTTATCTGCACTCCTTATATAACTGTTTTCTTATATATTATTTTAAATAAAATCACCTCGTAAGAAGGTGACATAATCAGTATATAACTATATTCTTATATTATGATTTAATGTTTTGAATTGCAACAGATATTTACCCATTTTAAAAAAATTTTTATACTTTGTAAAAAGCGTACGTTCAGTTACCTAAACGTACGCTTTAAAAGATAATGATAAAGATTAATTTATCTCCATTAATTTTTCTTTAGTAACGAGTTATGGAGAAGGTGTACAACACAAATTTGATTTAGCCATAGCTTTATTTAAGAGTTCAATTGAACGTAAAACAGTTTCTTTTTCGAAGTCATTCAAATGTGAAAAAACTTCATTTAAATAATTGTTTATCATTTCATCAATTGTAGTAGCGAGAAATGTACCCTCCACAGTTAATGACAAAATGTACACTCTTTTATCTGATGTTAGAGGAGTTTTTTTGACAAGATTCATCTTAATAAGAGTTTGAATCTGTCTACTAAATGTAGTAATATCCATACCTATTGCCTCTGCTATTTGTTGCATAGAAGGATTATTTTGTTTGTCGATCTCATATAGAATATGGCTCTGTATTGGTGTGATGTCAATTGATCCTACAGTACAACATGTTTTATTTAGTAGAGCAAACTTTTGAGTTAAAACTTGAAAAAGTTCACGTTTATTTTCCATTTAATCATCTCCTATAAAGACATATATATTATTTATTTGCAAAATACAACTAAAATATATTTAACTTTTTTTGAAGATGTTTTTCCTACTTCAAAAGTTTCTACTTTTCATGTGGTGAAGTAACTTTTTCACAACATACTCGGCATCTTCTCCCACACCTCTTAAAGTTGCAGATGCAAATGATCGTTGTCCTTCTAGTCCCACAAAATATAATCCAGGGATACTGCTAATACCTGCCTTTTGTAAAGGCATTCCTTCCCCATCTAATGCACCAAGTAATTTCATATAGGGTAAATGTGGTCTGTATCCTGTGGCATAGATAATGGTATCTACAGGCTCCCTTTCTCCGTCCGGCCAAATAACTCCATCTTCATAAAAAGAAGTAAACATTAAACGTTGTTCCGGACTCCCCTTACTAATTCGATCTTTATATCCTCCTATATCATTCACAGCATTTGATCTGGGTGCCGTTTTTCCAAAGCGCCAGAAAGGAAAGGTATCAAAACCAAATACCTTCAACCAATAGTGTATGTCCCGTCCAAGTAGACGTTGTTTTACAAATTTTATTGGCTGTCGTACTGAAAGAGTAGTTTGGCTAACCTTAGACAATTCAACAGCAATTTGCACAGCCGAATTACCTCCTCCGATTACGATTACCCTTTGGTTGTGATATGGCTGTGGATTTCGATATTCTGAAGAGTGAAGTGTTTTCCCTTGAAAGACTTCTCTTCCTTGAATGTTAGGAATAAAAGGATTATTAAATGAGCCTGTAGCATTTATGATTGTTCTAACTTGAAATTTATCGCCTGTGACAGTTCGAACAATAAAACCTATGTTATTTTTCTCAATCATATCTACTCTCTGATTAATTAAAACAGGTAATTGGAACTTTTTTTTATAATCTTGTAAGTATCGAATAACTTCATCCCTTTTCGGATAGAGATTCTGGTTTCCAGGAAACTTCATGCCGGGCATAGAGGAAAACCCTGCTGGAGAAAACAATTTAAGACTGTCATAATAATTTGGCCAAGAACCCCCGATCTGATTACTTTCTTCTAATATTAAAAATCGTAGACCTTTTTTCAGTAAATGATAGCCTGCTGCAAGTCCAGCCTGCCCTCCCCCAATAACGATTGTATCAAGAATCCCTTTCATTTTTTATCCCCCTTCATTATTTGCATTTTGCAAATATAAATTCATTAAAAATAATAGCTGTAATTAATAAAACTAAGTAAAACACAAAAATATTCTATCCTTAATAAATATATATAGCAATTTTATTTGCAATTTGCAACTATTATTCAAACTAATAATTATTATATTCAATAGCTAACCTCTAAT
The DNA here is from genome assembly GCF_059814265.1 of Lysinibacillus sp. COL-1. Lineage (NCBI taxonomy): Bacteria > Bacillati > Bacillota > Bacilli > Caryophanales > Bacillaceae > Lysinibacillus > Lysinibacillus sp. COL-1. The sequence goes on from NZ_JCAWSJ010000001.1 coordinate 10,546, forward strand.
TTAATGATCTACATTTCTTTTTCCATACATATCCAAAAAAATTAACTTTTTTCAAGCTTAGGCTTTTGCATATACTTTTCTGGTCAAAAATAATAAATTGCATTAAATAAATAAAACATTCAAATAACTGTTTGACTATTTGAATGTTTAAGTTTATTATAAAAACAATCAAATAATCGTTTGAACGTTTGAATGATAACTGGAGGAAAATATATGAAAGAAATATGTGAAATCACCTGTATTCATGAGGATAAAGTAAACTATGTTCAAGACAAGTTAAAAGAAAAAAAATCAATGGATGTTGCTAAAGTTTTTAAAGCACTTTCGGATGATACACGTGTAAAAATTGCCTATGCGCTAACACTAGAAGATGAATTATGTGTTTGCGATATCGCTAATATTATTGGGTCAACAACAGCAACTGCGTCGCACCATTTGCGTTTACTACGAAATTTAGGATTAGCTGAATATCGTAAAGAAGGGAAATTGGTTTATTACGCTATTCATGACCCATATTTTAAGAATTTAATCAGTGTTGCATTTGAAGAACATAAAGAAGGTGAAATTAATGACTGAGGAAAAACAGGTATTCCGCGTGAACGGTTTCTCTTGTGCCAACTGTGCAAGTAAATTTGAACGTAATGTAAAAGAAATACCTGGTGTTCAAGATGCAAAGGTGAACTTTGGGGCATCTAAAATATCAGTTACAGGCGATGCGACCGTGGAGGAGTTAGAAAAGGCTGGAGCTTTCGAAAACTTAAAAGTAACGCCAGAAAAACAAAAACGTGTTACTCCACCCCAAACAGATACTACCTATAGAATTGAAGGCTTCTCGTGTGCAAACTGTGCAGGTAAATTTGAACGTAATGTAAAAGAGCTTCCAGGGGTTCAAGATGCAAAAGTAAACTTCGGTGCTTCTAAAATTTCCGTAACTGGCGAAACAACTATTGCGGAACTTGAAAAAGCTGGAGCTTTTGAAAATTTAAAAGTATCAATGGATACACCTTCATACAGATCTAAAGCTCCATCTTCTGACAATAGTGAGGGGCAAGTTGAAAAGAAAGTACCATTTTACAAAAAACATAGCACACTTTTATACGCAAGCTTATTTATCGTATTCGGTTATCTATCTCAATACGTAAACGGTGAAGAAAATCTTATTACCTCCCTATTATTTATAGCTTCAATTGTAATCGGTGGTTTCAATCTATTCAAAGTTGGTTTCAAAAATTTAACTCGCTTTGATTTTGACATGAAAACATTAATGACGGTAGCTGTCATTGGTGCTGCATTTATAGGAGAATGGGCAGAAGCATCCATAGTTGTTATCCTATTCGCTATTAGTGAAGCTTTAGAGCGTTATTCAATGGATAAAGCACGTCAATCAATTCGCTCATTAATGGATATTGCACCAAAAGAAGCTTTAATTCGTCGAAATGGTCAAGAAATCATGGTACACGTAGATGATATAGAGATTGGCGATATTATGATTGTTATACCTGGGCAAAAAATTGCAATGGATGGCATCGTGGTTAGCGGTCTTTCTGCAGTCAACCAAGCAGCTATTACAGGGGAATCAGTACCAGTTTCAAAAACAGTAGATGATGAGGTATTCGCTGGAACACTAAATGAAGAGGGTTTATTAGAAGTTAAAATTACAAAATACGTTGAAGATACAACGATTTCAAAAATTATACATCTAGTTGAAGAAGCTCAAGGTGAACGCGCTCCTTCACAAGCATTTGTTGATAAATTTGCGAAATATTATACACCAATTATCATGGTCATTGCAGGGCTTGTAGTAATTGTTCCCCCACTGTTCTTCGATGGTAGTTGGGAAACTTGGGTTTATCAAGGTTTATCAGTACTTGTAGTTGGATGTCCATGTGCGCTTGTTATTTCAACACCAATTTCAATTGTTTCAGCTATAGGTAATGCTGCTAAAAAAGGGGTTTTAATTAAAGGTGGCATTTATTTAGAGGAAATGGGTTCGCTTAAGGCAATTGCTTTTGATAAAACAGGTACGCTTACAAAAGGTGTTCCAGTGGTTACAAACTTTGATGTAATGAATACCCAAAAAGATTCAAAAAAGATTCTAGCCATAATTACGGCTTTAGAATATCGATCTCAGCACCCTTTAGCTTCTGCGATTATTAAAAGAGCCGAAGAAGAAAATGTTTCATTCAAAAATATCAACGTTGATGCTTTCGCAGCCATTACTGGCAAAGGAATAAAAGGTGAAGTAGATGGTACTTTGTATTACATCGGTAGCCCAAAATTGTTCCAAGAGTTAAATGTACCTATTCCAGAGAATTTAGAAGGAAACATCCTTAAGTTACAAAATGAAGGCAAAACTGCCATGATATTAGGAACTGAAAAAGAGATTCAAGCAATCATTGCCGTAGCTGATGAGGTACGTGAATCTAGCCAAGAAATTATTGAGAAATTGCATAACATGGGTGTTAAGAAAACAATCATGTTAACTGGTGATAATAAAGGGACTGCGAATGCAATTGGTCATCATGTAGGGGTTTCTGAAATTCAAGCTGAATTAATGCCTGAAGACAAACTTTCCTATATAAAACAACTTCGAAAAGACTATGGCAATGTTGCGATGGTCGGTGATGGTGTCAACGATGCTCCTGCTTTAGCAGCTTCTACAGTCGGTATCGCCATGGGTGGTGCTGGTACAGACACTGCATTAGAGACTGCAGATGTTGCTTTAATGGCAGATGATCTACGGAAATTACCGTTTACAATAAAGCTAAGTCGTAAGGCCTTAAATATTATCAAGGCAAATATAGCATTTGCCATTTTAATTAAACTAGCTGCATTACTATTAGTTATTCCAGGTTGGCTAACACTTTGGATTGCCATTGTCTCAGATATGGGAGCAACATTGTTAGTAGCATTAAACAGCTTACGTTTAATGCGTGTTAAAGAATGAATTAACGCACTTTATTCAATAGATGGGCTTTTTATATGAAAGTCCATCTTTTTATTTCTAGTACTTTACTTTCTTAAAATAGCACTTAATTCATTATAGAAAGAAGAGATAAAAATGGAACTGGTAAATGTTTTTTCATTGATTCTGTTTGCTTTGTTTTTATTTTCCTATTCATTAAAGCTAGTTATTCTAAATAAGAAATCAGGGATAAAAGCAAATGTGTTAGGAAAAGGAAATAAGGGGACATCCGTCGATTCTTCCGAAATGTTTGTTAAAATTTCAACTTTCGTATGGGGAATTGCATGGCTTTTAGAGTCAATATTTGATAATTCGATTGATAATATTTTACCTAAACTATTCACCAATGAGGTTATGCATTACTTTGGATTAATGACAATTACCATTGGTTTACTGTTTTTTATTTTATCAATGATAACAATGAAAACCTCTTGGAGAGTTGGTATAGATAAAGAAACAAAAACCTCGCTAATCACCAATGGTTTATACAAATATAGTCGAAATCCTGCATTTGTTGGATTCAATTTAATGTTTATAGGTCTATTTTTGACATTCCCTAACTTAGTTACATTAATTATTTGTTTACTAAATATAGTTTCAATTCATAACCTTATTCTTCAAGAAGAAAAACACTTAGAGAATATGCTTAAAGTAGAATATCTCTCGTATAAGAATAAAACCCCACGATACTTATTTTTTAAATCTACATAAGTAAAGAAATTTTAAAGGTGAAACTAAAACAAAGCACAGACTCTTAATGGCTGTGCTTTGTTTCGTTGTTATCCATTATTCAACTATTATCTTTCCAAAATACATATTCATTCCACAATGAAACGTATATATACCCGGTTTTTCTGGTGTGAATTCGACCAAGTTATCACCTTTATCAAGATCTTTTTCTATTTGGAAATCCTCTATTATTAAGTATGATAAGCATCCACCTGAAAAACTCTTTTGAAAATGAAGTTGAACTGGGATTCCAGCTTTTACTTTTACATTCTCAGGTGTATATCCAAATGGCTCTTCCATTATGACGGCTTCCTGATAACCGTCTTTTTGCTCTGCTTTTACTTCATTTATTTTTGTAGAAGAATCGTCTGAAACCGGAGTTGTATCACCCAAAAGATCTCTGAAGTAATGAGAAATGGGTTTAAAGAATACAACAGAAACAACTAATAATACGGCAATTACACAAAAAATAACTTTACTCCATTTATTTTTATTTGATATTACCGTTATTGTATCTGTTCCCTTAACTTCTTGTCTAATTAATTTCAATATAAGAATCATGACAATGATAAAAATTGCATCCACAAATATCATCATAACGACAGGATCTTGAGAAAAAACCATTACCCCCAACATTGCACCCATCATGCCGCCCATGATACCTGCTAATAGTCCATCTAATGAAGCCAATAAACTAAAGGGACGCCCAATAACATATCCAATTATCATGCCAAAAAGTACTGAGGAGATTACTGGGACAGTCATTTTCCCTACTAATATTACTCCTAATATGGTTCCTACTACTATGCTAGCCATCATAGAAACAGCCATTGCAATCATCATAGCAGTCATTTCTGATAAGAACGATTTGGCACGATAGGTAGAAAAAATGACGTAACCGGTTAACAAAAAAATAATACTAAAACTAAATATATATATCATAAACAAATTCCCTTCTATCCTATCCAAGCATTTAAAGTTTCGAATAATCCTGACAATATAAAGAAGATTGCAGAAATATTCCTTGATACATTATGGAATGAATACAAAGTCTTCTTCATTGGATTTAATAACCGTTCACTAATAGTCAGTAGTATCACATATAAAATGAGTGGCATTGCTGTTCCAATTGCAAAAAAAATGGGACCTATCAAATTAAATTCTCCATTTCCTGTCGGCAATAACAAGACAAAAAATAACCAAAACAACGTAGGACAGAATAAAAAACCCATAGCCAACCCAAAAGAAAGAGATGTATTTTTCAATTTCAATCCTTTTTGGACTTTTTGGAAGATACGTTGTGATGCAGAGGAATGTACTGAAATATTTCCAAGGAGAGCTAATCCAATTAGAATAAGAGTAAGGCCAAATAATTTACGGAAAAACATTGTTCCAATGAAAGGAATATCAGCAACTGTACTACCGATGAATACAGACATTATGCCTAACAATATGTACACTAAAGATTTGCCTGTAATATAACTCCCTACATTCAACCACCTTTTATTTTTTTCAGTCTCATATGTAATCAAAGCAACAGCAGTAGAATTAGATGTAAGTTGACATGGTGCAGTTGCCCCAACCAACCCTAATAAGAAAGCCTTCATTCCCCATACATCTAGTTTTAGTGCTAATGTATAAATTGGTTCTGCTACTAAATTGGCTAACTGACTTAACCACACATGTATCTGAAGAAGTACCTCATTCATTTAAATTCCCCTCTTCAACTGTTCTTACAGGACAATTTAAGGTGTTGAGGAAATGATTTCATTATTTCGGAAAATGTAAGGACTTTACCTCCGAATCCTTTTACAAAGTTCTCTGCATATTCTTTAGTCTCAAATACCAACACTTGTGGGTAACAACAACGAATATGGACAGTAGTGTCTAAAACAAACCAAGCTAGATGAGCGCTAATCGTTGTCCCTGTTAAAAAATCGGTACAAATTGCTTGTGCTACCTCATCACCTAACTGTCGATGCCGCAGTATTCCACAATGGCTGCAACAAGCATTTTCACGTTCTCCATTTAAAAGAATTATCCTGTAAACCAATCGATCATCACACTTACGATGACAATACACACACTCGTCTTCCTCAACACGATGTATAGATTGATCCCTTATAAGTGTAATCCCACCATATGTCTTCATAATAAGCCCTTCTTCAATCAGAGGTTTTATATCTCGATGTATTGTCATCTCTGATACCTCAAGTGTTTGACTTAATTCTGAGATTTTCAAATTGTGTCTATATAGAATCATGTCACGTATAAGTTGTTGTCTCTCTGAAAGCATAGTTTCCTCCTGAATGTTATAACTTAACAAGATATAACATCATTTTATTACAGCAATTAGAATAATCAATATAAACCTCGGGATATTTTGTTACATAGTTATGTCAATTATCTATAAAATCTTCTGTAGATGCTCCCCCCACATGAATATGAGAGGTTGCATAGTATGTATTGAACTAAAAAACAGAAGCACAGTAGTTTCAATTACTGTGCTTCTGTTGCTAAATAGAAGAATAAATATTGCTTTGATTACAAACTTGTTCACTGTTCAAGTTCTTCTAGTCAATATGATTTGCACAGCATGCAACGTCTTTTTCCAGACAAAAAGTCATCTCATTATGAGCATTGGTGGATGGTTAATGATAGTAATGGGTGTGCTACTCTATTTTGACATGATGACAAAAATTATTGCTTGGTTTACTCCCTTCTTTGGTGGATTCACAGGATTTTAATTTTTCGATTTCAAAGATGAACAACACCATTATGACTACAACAAAAAAAGCCGTGTTTTCAGCTATGAACACGGCTTTTTGGTATCATTCTTTATATCAGAATTTTTGCTTCGCACTTATTATCTGCCTTTTTATTTCTATCTCTAACCCAGAATAAAATCTTTCACTGATTCCTGCTTTTCGCATTATTTTCCAAACTTCAAGTTCTTCATCTTTTAATTGATCTATAGCCCAACTAATACGCCTCTTTTGAAAATTGGTCGTATTTTCTTTAACACTCTCAATATACTTCATCGTATTGGGCAGTTTATTTACTCTTTTTTCTAACAACGATTTATTATTAATCATTTTACCTATACTGCTTACGGTTATTCTAACTGGTTTTTCTTTAGCACTTATATCTTCCACTGCTTTTTTTACCATGCCCAAGATGTGAAGGTCTCTCTGTACCCAATCAACTCTTTTATTAGTAACCCTATTTACTTTAACAACTGGGGAATGTTCCTTTAACCATTCCTTATCATTTCTATAAATTCGCATATAAAGTGATGGGTCTTTTTTTCTAAGTTCTGTTCTTGATAATATGGGGTATTGGTTAATTAAATCAATCCATTTTTGCTTCAAATCACTTTTAATATGATTTTCCTTGTTCATAGGCTTACTATTTCTTTGCTTAGAATACTTAATAATTGTTTTGGTGTCGACTTTTAATATTTTTGAGCATGCTTTATAACTCAACTGTTCTATTTCAACCAATTGATGGAGTTTGCTCAACCAAGTATCACCTAACATCTTAATACGCCCTATATTTGTTTTATCCTCTTCTGTTTTATCTGGCCCCTTACGAGAATAAACAAAGCCACAGGCACAGGAGAAGGTTCCTACCGGCCTTTTAGTATCATAGCAACGAGTAACCTTTAAATTAGTTATTACAGGCTGTAGAAAGTGTTCTGCCGCAGGATTCAAACATAGATATGGCTCTTCACCAAATGGACTATATCGTTTATTTGCATACTGTTCAATTGTATCAACCGATTCACCTAAAAAATAAATGAACAGTAAATGCCGTACAGGATGAAAAGACTTTCGATGTTTTCTTGTTATTGCCCTTAACCAACACTGTCCTTCTACACCACTTGGAAATGATTGCATCAATATTAAAAAATCGACCTTAAACTTCTTAATAAAGTCTTCTTCTAATCGCCTTTGGTCGATTGTGCCGTTTGATTTTACATACCCTTCGCGATCCAATAGGTAATGATAAATCTCTAATAAATTTAACTGATCAAATTTATAATCCTTTTGATTTAAGTTGCTACTTTCTACAGCAAAATGACGTAGCAAATCAAAGTTTACTTTTGAAACATCACTTTTATTGCCCTTCTCTAAACTGTTTTCAATGTTTGAATAAAAATACGAAGAGTTTCCTTGCCTAATTAAGATTGAACTGTCTACAAGCAAGACAGAATGCTTTAAACAAATAAATACACTTGGTAATTGGTGATATGTCCGCCAATATGTTTCTCCATTCACTTGAATATCTTCTTCAAAGCAGTTAGGACAATAGCGAAAATACATAGGCTCTTTTACTGTCCCAGCCATTTGACCTGTTGAATAATGCAAGGAAGTATTGCCACAGCCATATAACATTTTATTTCGAACACTCTGTTTTATTTCTTTTGAAGTAAAATTTGTATAGTAGTTATACAATGTATGATAATTTATCCATTCATCAATACTCGAATTTAAAAAAGGATTTACTTTTTCTAATAATATCTCTAAATCAGTAGGTAAATCAGGAATAATATATGCTTTCTTTTTTCCAAACAAATCTAAAGTTGAATGTTTATTACTTAAATTCCCTGAACGTTTATGGTATCTAGCCAACACACTATATAATAGTTCATCTTTATAAATTGAAGGAAAAAATGCTAACATCTATTTTATTTACACACCCTTACATTATTAAGTCATCTAAAGGATTTTTAATATATCCTTCTTCACATAATGCCTCATAAGCAGAGCGTTTATTCTTCTTTCCTATATCAACTATTGATTGAAGTTTATTTACTGAAATATTGCCTTTCGCTTCATTTTTCTTTTCTTTCTTTCCCTCAATGTATTGGAGTGATAGAGTCATTAGTTGTGGAATTGTTGACTCAGGTGAATTTTTCAGTGCATATTTAGCAGCGTTTTCAGCAATTTTTTCTGAAACATCTAAATTAATTAAGGATAGGATTAATTTTTCTAGTATTGGAAGTTCTTTATTTGTACGATCTTGTGCCATCTTTTCTTTTTTCGCCTGAACCCTGGCCTTAAGGTCTAATACTGGCAATCTATTTAGAATATAATCTTCAATATCCATTGGAACAATATCTTCGTATTTTGCAATGTCGCTTTGATTTCCGGATTTAAGAGCCTCCAACATAGGTTGAAGAAGTTTCAAATCTTCTTTCACTACCTTTTGTATAAGTTTAGGGGTTATTTTTTCAAGGCCAGAATTGATTGCCCTCGCTTGTGCGAGTAAATACAACTTAACAGCAACATCCACAATTCCTTGGCTCTCTTCGTAAATCGTGTTTAATAATTCTTCTGTCAGTTCCGTATATTCATTCGTCCACTGATAATCCCACATACTTGTGATTAATACTTCCCAATCATCATCTTGTTTCATTTGCTGCCATACCATGTCGCCTTGGCCACTGCTTCTACGTGCTTGTCTGAAATCCTTTTGTAATAATGCCTTGGCTTTCATGGTTCCAATAAACATTACTGGTACTCCTATTTCATTCACTAGCGTTACAAAAAAATTCATCATCATTTCTGATGCAGCACCTGATGCAGATAACGAGTGCTGAACCTCATCAATGATTAGAGCGCCTATTGAGTGTAAACGAGCGACTTGCCCCATACGAGTTACCATTGAACTAACTGAATTTGATGGCTTACCATACTTTTCAAAATAATTAGTACCTGTCAACGAATCAACTTTTTTGAAAAAGTCCATACAAAGAGTTTTTAATGATCCATCATGTGGACAATCCAATTTTAACCATACAATTTGAATCAAATTGATTGGATTTTGATGCAATATTACTTGCGGATAAAGAGATAGTACCCTTTCTATCGCAGATGTTTTACCTATTCCTGGATATCCCATTAAAGTGAAACTTGAAGCAGAAGAACGTATATCTGGCGGTAATCCAATTTCCTCTTTATTAACAAGCTTGTTGTGTAAATCAAGTAATGCTTGAACATGTTTTTTATGTAATGGATTTCGATTAACATATCCATACCTAATGAAACCTGAAAAACGCTGTTCTAGATTTAAGGTTTGATTTATAGGCTGATAAAATCTTGATAATCTTAGTAAAGCATGGTAACGATGATGACTTGATAAATTTCTTTCACTATTATGAAACATAGGTATAAAGCTAAGTTGATCAAACGCTTCTTCTTTAGAGAGTATCGGAGGTAACGCTTCAATAAGGGGATTCCCTTTATAATCAATTATTTCTTGTTCACGATACTCTGCCAATAGAACTTCAATACCACTCTCTAATTCAATTGTCTTCCCATTTTTCATTCCTTCTTCTTCCTTCTTTGCTTTTTAAATAATTCCATTATCGTAGATGTTTCAGTTTTTTCATCTTTCTGCTCAGAAGGTGCAAAAGAAATAATGTTTTTATCATTATCAATCTCAGTTACACCTATTTGAAATGCCTCATACTCTCTTCGTAAACTTTTTTCAACTTCCCGATTTTCTCTAATATTTTTTATTTTTTCCGTTTTAGTGATTTTATTATTTTCATCTTGATTTGGTGTCTTAATTGCCTCATCCACTATTCCTTCAATTTTAGAATAAAAATTAATTTCTTCTTGTAACAAACTATGACTTTCAATTTTATATGTGTTTTGTTCAATCATTAATAATTGTTCAATTTCTTCAAGTACTTTATTTTTGTATCTCTCCTGATGATCTAAAAGGAAGCAACTTTCAAAAAGTGATTTATCATTAATGTGCAGATAAATAATGTCCATGTTTCGAGGATCGTATGAAATATCAACTGTCCAACTTTTCTTTGTTCTAGCTTGTACAAACCAAGATTCCTTTATAGCTGTTTCACAGCTAAATAACCTATTTTTAAACTTTATTCCCTTTGAGGTTACTGTAGCTGTATCTCGTGGCAATAAGTAAAACTTTATAGTATTAGGATGTTCCTTCCTTAGCTTACCTGCTCTATTTTTAATGCCCCAATTCCAGAGTTTAAGAGGAGTCGGTTTTACATTTTCCCGTATCATCTGCTCATCTCTTAGATAATCCTTCATATAGTGATTTTTGTTATAAAATAAAACAAAATTGATTAGAATTTTTGTATATTGATCTATAGTTAACTTAGCTTCTAAACGATAATCACTAGCCCCACGTTCCCTAAAATCACTCTGTATGTAACCTGGTAAGAACGGCTTTATTTTACTTTGTGAAGTATCGAACAATTTTTCCACAATTCCCTTCCAATCTGGTCGAAAAGCAGGATTATTCTCCACTACCAAATCCAACCCTTCAATTAAACTATTCACGTTATATCCCTCCAACTCACCTCTATCCCCTAGAATAATTTCAGGAAGATGCGCAGATGGCCACATTTCATTTGAAATTTCTATACCATATCTACTGCAATATTCCTTTTTATCTGATGCTGCATTTGCTATTGCCATCATCATTCCTGCCCAAGAAGGACCTTCAAATCCGATATACATTCCTGTAATCATATGTGTATATACGTCCACCACAAAATATATAATTGGTTTACCTACAATATAATCAGAATTAAAACTAGATACCAGATACACATTACCAATAGTCGCATCTATTTGATATCGTGATCCTGGCCCCATGACTTCATAAGTTGAAGATCCTAATATTGCTCGATGATCTCGTTCAAATTTTTTCTCACCTTCTCGACTTACTATTTTTTGTTCAATACCAAATTCTTTGTTGTGCCAATATCTAAATTGTCTTAATGAAGGAATTTTATTTTCATCCTGTATTACTATATATTTTGTTCCGTTTTCGTAACGAACTTCATCTGCATAGAACTCCTTTATCATCATTTTATATGCGAATGACAATGAGTTTCTCTTGCTTGTAAAATAGTACCTTTTAATCGATTTACGAAATATTTCCCTTGTTTCATCGGTTACATTTATTCCTACACTGTTAGTGGTTCTAGGTTTTCCCCTTTTCAAAGTACCACTTTTTTTATTTCTTCCCTTACCTCCAGAGTTACTATAATCCGGAAGCAAACTATTCATAGTTTTTCCTCTCTGCCAGTACTTTCTCAAATATTTATAAGCAGTCATTTTTGTACATACTTTATTATTTACAAGTTCATTTATTAGCTGCCCACGTTCTTTTTTCTTATAAATTGAAGGTTCATCATTCACTAAGTTTTTGATAATTGCCCACGCTGTGTCTCTCTTTTGTTTCATTCCCTCAGGTAAATTAATGTGGTTAATTAGTATGTTTGTGTGATCAGATTCGAATTTGGAGTATGAATTTTCTATAAATCCTTGATGTATATCTTTAACTTTTAAAAGGAATGGTAAGGCATTGGAATCTTCTATATCAATTGCATATGTAACGATGTTACTTTCATCAATCCAAAGTAGACGATATACTTTATTACACGTCAAGTCTTTAATTAATTCATTAACTGATATTGTAATCAATGTTATCCTCCTTAGAAACATTCATAATAATTTGATCTAAAGTTAGATTGCTTGGGTTAATTTTCTTACTCATATCAATCGAAATATATTTTCGAGCTATAAAATGTTTTATATAACTTAAAGATGAGCCTGTTTCTAAGTTATAATCCTCATCAAATTTATTACAAACTACTAATAAACTCTCTTCGCTATCTTTTTTTAAAATCAATAAATGCAATAATAAAGTAGAATAGCTTATATCTTCTTCTGCTAAATAATAAGATTTATGTATCCATAGAATATTGTTTGCTAGTTGTTTAGGAATTTCCTTTTCAGTTATGACCCCCCAACTTATTCCTTGTATCTCCCAATACTCTCGTTCAATTTCAAACTTTTCAATTACTCGTTTATCTTCAAGTTGTTCACTTGGTTTTACAGTTCTAGCGATATATTTTCTTTCAGAGTTTTTTACTACTGTTATAAAGAAATCTGTTGTCATATCTATCGGTATACCTGAACTATTATCTTTAGAGTGCTTAATTCCTTTCTCTTCAGCTATACGAATAGTTGTTTCAACATTTAAAGGAAACTGTTCTCTTATGTCTACCACTGTATCTTCCCAATCTAATAAGAGAAAAAAGTCTCTTTCCAAGTTAGACAACAATTCATGCTGTCTCTTCGCGGTCCACCCTATTAATCGAGAAGCATTTCCTTGTGACGATATATCTTGTATTTTAATCCAAGGTATATAATTTGATAGTTCCCCTTGACCTCGTCCTTCTTTAATATAGTCATTTCTTTTTTTCTCAGACCAACCGTATTTCCTTTTAGACATGTAAAGCACCGCCTCGTCGACATAATTATGGTTCAAAAAAATAATTTCTAAAATTATTATAACTTTTTGACTTACTTGTAGTTTAATTTATTCCATTTTATAAAAGTATTTATATTACAATCGTTTACACATAAAAAACGTCCTTTAAAGAGTGGACGTTTGCTAATTTTAGTAAGAAAAATACTATACTTTCTTCGATTCACATTATGTTTTTAACAGCCCTTGATTATATACAATCCACTTCTCCAATTCTCTTTCTACCGCTCGATTTTGCCATTCAAACCAAATCCCAATACACTCACTACAATGACTGTCAACACCGATTTTATTATGCAAATCCTTACATGTAAAAATGGTCTTTTTACGACACTTATAACAGTAGATTTCAATCTCTTTATAAAATTCCATAAATATTACCTTTCATTTTATTTATATTCATTTCCATTAAAGGGACAAAAAATACATAAAATCATTAAGGTATTCTTTTGTATTAACTAAATAAAAATGTTGTTAAGTTGTTAAAAATTTCAATTGAAATTTTAGAAAAAAGATTGAGTATTTCTATAGGGTAGGTTATTTAATATGAACCACGACCAATAACCCTAGATATAAGAGTTATGTAATAGAAACCAATAAAAAAACCTCCATGGTATTTGGAGGTTTTAATAATCTATTTATATTTAATTTACTTCAACTTGCCCCATCATACCATTTTCTTCATGTTCAAGGACATGGCAGTGGAACATGTATATGCCCTTATTATTAAACTTCACTGCTAATTTAACTGTTTGACCAGCTTCAATTGAGACAGTATCCTTCCACCCTTTTAAATTTAAAGGAGGTTCTTGACCATCAATCGACACGATTTTAAATTGAGTGCCATGTATGTGGAAAGGATGTGTCATACCACCCATCATATCAGGTTTATTATAAATTTCCCAAATTTCAGTCTCACCCTGCTTTTGAGTGAAATCAATGCGATTCATATCAAACTGGTTTCCATTTATAGAAACCATTGTCCCCATACCAAATAGTTCAAGCTTCTTAGAAACTGGTAAATTTTTCTCTTCTTCAGTAACACTAAAATCATTTAATTTTTCTGAAATTTTACTTGTACTTGTAGTCTTTTGTTCAATTTTAAATGGTAAAAGGGTAGTACCTTCATCATTTATTAATGCTATATCAGTCTTGTCATCCATTTTTGAAAAGTCCACTATTACCTCTGCTCGCTCACCTGGTGTTAAGGTAATTTCTTTCATATCAGTTGGTTGATTTAAGAAACCACCATCAGTAGCAATTTGTTGGAATGTATCTCCGGTATTCAATTTAAAAGTATAATTACGAGCATTAGAACCGTTTAATAAACGAAGTCTTACTTTTTCTTTACCAACTGTAAGTTTAGGATTCAACGTACCATTAATTAATAAAGTATCTCCAATTGTACCATCTTCATTAAGGACTGCTTGATAATTTAATTGCTTTTCTTCAGTAAATTGTCTATCTTGGAATACTAATGGAAAATCATTCACACCATATTCATTTGGTACATTGATTTCTTGTGAGTTTTCATCATCTATATAAATTAAACCAGCTAAACCTTTATATACTTGCTCTGCTGTAGCACCTTCTGGATGTGGATGGAACCACAGCGTAGATGCTCCCTGATTAACTGTAAAATTTACATCTTCTGTTACACCTGGCTCTAGGACTTGATGTGGGCCGCCATCACCATTTCCAGGGATTTCTAATCCATGCCAGTGAAATGTTGTTGGTTCAGATAAATCATTTTTAGTTCTAAACGTTACCGTTTGATCTTTATTAATACGAATGATTGGCCCTAAAAAGGAACCATTATATCCATATGTCTCTGTTTTAGTTCCCTTAAAGATTTCTGTTGTTCCTTGTTGAGCAGTAATATCAACAATTCCATTTTTAGGTTCAATAATAGGTGGGAGCGCAAGCTCATTTTCCCCATTTGAATTATTTAATGCTAATGGATTGTTATGACTCGCATGACCATTTTCCATGCTACTATCTTTATTATCCATACCCTCCATGTTTTTCATTTCTTCATCACTCATATTGGAATGGTCCATACCAGACATATTAGAATGGTCCATATTTGAATTATTATTAGATTCCGAATTACCCGCACTACATCCTCCAATTATAATAGCGCCTACTAATAATGAAGTAATCAAAAGTTTAGATTTCATTATGTTTCCTCCTTTTATTCTTTACATAGGCACTATAACAAATAAATATGGAGAATTTATGGATTTGAAATTAAATGAGACAAATATTAACCACTCTATCTAAGAAAACTTTGAATAACTTTTTTTATTTCTTAACTTTCCAAATCAAAATGATAATTGAAATTAATAAGATACTTATTACAATTTTCCATATTAAATTTACTTGCATAAAACCATATACTGCACCTGCTTCAAAGATTAAAGCTGGTATTTTTCCAATCGTACTAGCAAGCGTAAATGTGCCTAAAGACACCTTAGAAAATGCACTAGTAAAAGTCACAAGACCTGATGACATAAAAGGTAAAATCCTTAAACTGACAATTATCCAAAATGCATCAGAACCTTCCAACTCCTTTAATTTTAAAAGTTTAGGGTGCAATACGAACGGTCTTTTCCATTTATTGATTCCTTTTCTATATAAAATAAAGCTAATAACTGCACCAATTGATTCACCGATAATAGAAATCAGCAAACCGTTGAATACTCCAAAAAACACAAGGTTAGTGGCTGTAACAAAAACACTTGGTAGTACACCTATAATACTAACCAAAGTATTTATCATTAAACTAACCAAAATTGCAAATAATCCAGATTGTTCTAGTAAATGAAGTAATTTTTCTTCCATGATTAAACGCTATCTTTTTTAACCTATTACTTGCATATAATGAACTATTGTTAATAAACAACAACTGCCTGTTCGCCTAATGCTTCATAACTATTAAAAAATGCTCCCTTATCCAATGTTATAATTCCCTTACGTGGATCCATTACTTCCACAGTAGTATCTCCCACAGATAATAGTACCATTGTATGTAAATTTTGATACATTTGATGGTATTCACCTGTTTCTTCAATAATCCATCCCCCTTTAACCTTTGGTGGTGAGAGGTCCAATGTTACCCATGTAATAACTGGTATTCCCTGTCTAATATAATTTGTTATTTCTTTTATTGTTCTTCCACTAATATTTTTTGCTTGTAAATCTAACTTTCTCTCTGTGATAAAATTATTAGCTGCTTTGACAATTGGTTCGGCAAAAACATATGTACCCGTTTCTAGATTACTTGGCTCGCCGCCATATGCTTGATTAGGATTTGGCCCATACTTTTTTTTCATTTTGTATTCAAAAGATTGTTTAGGTAAATAATTTTGATCCATTTCTAATTTAGATGTTTCTGCACCATAGTAATTAAGTACTGCTGTAAGAGTAGTTATTTCACACCCATTTGGTAGTTCAGGATTTTGTAGAATTACAGGTACTCCAAATCCTTTATTATGATTTACTGCATATGTTTGAACCAATATGGATTGTGTAGATGACGTATACGTAAATTTTTTTTCTGTTAAATACATCCCTGTTGTAAAATTGTCTGGACTCCCTACTTTTACTGTATAAGTTTCATTTGGTTGTAAATTATAAAATTCTGCCTCACCTTTATCCAAACTAATTGTTGAATCTATTTCTTTCCCTTCTTCATCGAGTAATTCCACATATAGATCATTAAGTGGATCTCCACTAAAATATTCAACTGTTAAAACTGCTATTTTATTTGAATTGATATTTTCGTTTGTACAACCCTTTAAAAAAACTACTAATACTCCCAAAGTGAAGATAATTCCTCTCTTTCTAATTTCCCACGCCTCCTCAGTTATTGTTATATTATTAAAAATGAATATAACGAATAATTATGGAGAAATTATGGATTAAAATTAAAGGATATTATAGAATTTCTAAAACTAAAAAAGATGTCCAATTTGTCAAAATTGACTCGTCGAACATCTTTAAGTATTTAATTTTTATGGAGAAGATAATTCACTTTCCGTTAGCCATTTATGATTTTTTATTTTTTCACCATTAGTAGAAGTGTAGTCAACCACATACACAGTAGTTTCTTCTGCGGAATCAATTTTTGCAGTTACCCCTTCCATACCCTCCATATGATTAGCATTTATAATAACCTGTGTTCCTGGTTCAAATGGCTCTGAACCAGCACCTTCTATTTCTTCTTGAATGACCCACTTATGATTTGTTACTCGATTTCCACCATTTGTAGGAGCGTAAGATATAGTATAGACTATTGTATCGTATGCCCCTACAATTGTTGCTTCAGCTCCATCCATGCCTTTCATGTGATCTGCATGAATTATTGCTTTTGTCCCAACTCCAAACTTAGGATTTTCAGCTTCTTTTAAACCTTCAGGAAGTTCATTTGAACTAGGATTCATTTCAGAATGGTCCATACCTTCCATATCTTTCTCGGCCATTTCATTTGTCTGCATTTCTTGTTGACTTTCTTTCTTATTTGTATTTCCTGTACATGCAGAAAGCATTAATGCAGCAACTATAGTAACAAGACTCATTATAATTTTTTTCTCCATCATAGTCCTCCTACTCGCAGGCTTGAATTTTTGTATTCCCAATCATCATAAATTTACTTTAGGGATATTTCATACGAGTTTTTCTTTATTTAGAATCACCAAGAAAATTTAATATATACATTTTAAAGATACCTTCCTTATTCATTTTTAAAACCTGGATTGTCAAAAATGTTGAAACAGCAAAAGGGGTAAGGAGCTTTTTTTAAATTAATTCATATAATGAGATTAACCAATTTTTTAAGGAGTAGATAACCATTGATAACGAAGCTTTTAAAACATTTTCTGATTCTCAATTATTAATTGAATCTATTGAAAAACTAGGTGATGAATTATTTGCATTAACTGTGGAAATTGCATTGAATGTCTTAAAGACTGTAAGTAGTGAAGATGGCCAATTTACAAGCGATTTTTCTTCGCCATCAAGTTACTTGCAACAACAGATAGATTATTTGATTTCTGAATTAAAAATGGTAAACGAAATTATACAAAGTAATGAAAACGAAGCAAAATAATATTTGTGATTGTATCCATATGCTTCAAAATTAATACCCTACTTTTATTTGAGACTAAACATTTTTTATTTCACCGTCATCTTATTTATCAAAAAATAGAGCTTATCTAAATATATAGATATACCTTATGCCCTGTTAATAATAACTGGGCATTTTCAAATAAGTATCATTGTATTTAATTTGACAACTCCATTTGTATATCAATTACAAAATCAAAGCTAATTACTTAATTATAAACTTGCCAACCATACCAAGCTCCTTATGTCCTGGAATAGTACAAACAAATTGATATTCTCCTGTATTAATGGGAGTAAAACTCATTTTTTCTGTATTTTTAGGCCCAACATGGAGATGAATCATATTCTCCTCCTTTTTGTGATGTACATGATTATTACTACTAATAGTATTTGATGTTGGTATTGTAACTTCAATATCATGTTCTATATTATCTTTATTAATTAATTCTAATGAAACCGGTTGATTCTTCTCCAAAATTACTTCAGAGGGCGAATACTTCATATTTTCTGTTTCTATAGAAATAATCTTAATCTCTTTCTTTTCTAATTTATTTTGAGCGTTCGAGTGTAGATTATGATCCACTAAAGAAGAGTCTTTAATAAAGTTTATTTGTTTTTCGGCAAAAGGAATGCCCCCAAAAAAGTAGAAGAGTATAAAAACCGAAAAGAAGAAGGGTGTTAAAAAGCCCATTTGACTTTGGAATGTTTTTTGACTTTTACTTGGAAGTAGCGCAAATAAAAAAATAGTGAAAATTGATAGCAACAGAAAAATTCTTATTAATACAATGGATTGCCCGCCATCCACCATTTCACCTAACATTGCCCCCATCATACCAGCCATTAAACCTGCCATTAAACCTTCTAACATAGGTAATAATCCAAAGTTGCAACCACTTAAAAAGCCAATGCTTGCACCGAGAATAATTGAAATAATCGTTGAGTAAAACAAGTTCCCTTGAAAGGTAACTCCAAAAAGTATTCCTAATGTTAGCCCTACATTCATACTAAAAAACATTGAAATAGTCATACCTTGCATAGGCTTAATAGTCTTTTTCATAATTCTTGAAACCATTATGACAATTAACAATAAAAACATTAGTGATACTAAGACAAACATTTGATAAAATCCCACATATCCATCCTTTAACAATTTAATTAGCCTGTCTAAAATACACACCGTATACCTTATATAGGTATGCTCGAAAGAGAGTATTTATTTTATTATTACTTGATTTAAGTTTTATTTATCTTCAAGTAACATCACCTAGTTATTATTGCAGTGAGATTACACCGAGTATATTAAGTCACCAATTTTAATATTCTGCACAAATCAGTAATATAAATGAAAAATTTAGTATCTCTATTCCATGCTATTCTTACTTTAATCAAAAAAGCGATTGCTTTTCGAAAGGAGTAAGTTTAGTGAAAAAGAGATGGTTACTACCGGTTTTTGCGTCATTTGTAATTTTTTCAGGAATAGGTATGAATGATGCTGAAGCAGCATCAGTTACTGATTTGACGAGTACAGCGAAAGATTATATAGGAGCTCCTTATAAATATGGTGGGAATGATATTAATACAGGTGTAGATTGTTCAGCATATACAAAGTTTATATTTTCTAAGTTAGGTATTTCTTTAGAGCGCACATCTAAAGACCAATATCAGCAAGGTACTTCTGTTTCTAAAGATAGTTTAAAAGCAGGTGACCTCGTATTTTTTAATACTTCAGGCAACGGCATATCTCACGTTGGAATATACATAGAGAATGGTAATTTTATATCAGCTACTCCAAGTTCGGGTGTTAGAATTGATAAATTAAACGATCCTTACTATTGGGGTTCTCGTTATATAGGTGCAAAACGTATTGCAAACTTTACTACAAATGAAATAGCTCAAGCAGAAGTTAAAGGTGAAGAGATAGACTTTTCCATTTATGCCTCACGTGGAGCAGTAGCCATACAGCTTGCTAAAGCTTTAGCATTAGATACAAGTGATACAAACTCAAGTTTCCCTGATGTTAAATCATCTTCTGAACAAGCTGGAGCTATAGTAGCACTAAAAAAACTTGGAATTTTTAATGGAGATAGTAATGGTAAATTTAACCCAAATTCACCGATTACTCGCGGTCAATTAGCAAAGGTTTTAGTTGAAGCATTTGATTTAGAACAACAAGGAGAACCAAAGAATTTTACAGATGTAACGAGTACTCATTGGGCCAAAAATTTTATAGCAGTTCTTTCATCAAATAAGATTACGCAAGGTAAAGGTGATGGCACATTTGGCGTAAACGACAAAGTAACATTAAATCAATTAAATATCTTTATAGAACGATTAACTCGATAAATTTTGTTCGAGGACTTAAATTAAAAATGGCGGCTCATTTATTCAGAGCCGCCATTATAACCTTCCCAGAACTTCTTAGAGTAAAACTAATTTATTAACTCTTCTTTTCCTATCCGTTTTAAAAATTTGAAAAACGTTTCTCGTTTTTTTCCATTCTGTGAATATACATTTATAATCTTTTCTATTTTATCGTACAATTCATCTGGTGTTAGATTCTCTTGCAACAAAGATCCCACCTCTGCATCTTTCCCTTTTGCTTTTCCTCCAACATATAAATTGTAATGGTCTTTAATTTTCATAATCCCTATATCACTTAACATTGGTTCACCGCAACCAACAGGGCAACCTGTGTATGCAACTTTAAGAGTGAATGGTACAGCTTTTCCTGCTATACGATTATTTATTTCTTTTGCTACTGGCATCCCCTCTTCTTCTTCTCCTTTGCAAAAATTACATGTTCTCAAACTCTTTACAAAGTTGCCAACTGGATAACAAGATAAATTAACACGGTTGAATTCTTCAATTATTTCTTCTTTTTTATTTTCCGGAATTTCTAGATAGAGTTGTTGGAAGGTTGTTAACTCAAGCTGTGCGTCGTCTTCCATATATTTGGTGATCGTTAAAAGTTGTTTAGAATTTAGTTTTGCCCCAAATTCTATTCCCCCATTAACGGCAATTTTAATTTTTTTATCTTCATTACTCATACCAATTTTCCTCCATACTTTCCCAAACAATTAATTTATTTTGCTCTTTACCTACCTAAGGATGGTTTATCTGATGAAAATAGTAAGTTAAATTATGTCAGTTAAACTATTGCGTATTTCTTTATAAGTAAACCCAATAGAGTAAAGTTTACAATTGAATTAAAGGGTTATTTATTATCTAATTTTACTCTTTGTAAGCGTAATGCATTTAAAACTACAGATACAGAACTAAATGCCATCGCCGCACCTGCTACCCATGGAGCAAGTAGACCTATTGCAGCAATAGGAATACCCAAAGTATTGTAGGCAAATGCCCAAAATAGGTTTTGCTTAATATTCCGCATTGTTTTTCGACTCATTAAAATAGCATCTGCAATACTATTTAAATCGCCACGAATTAACGTAATATCAGCAGCTTCCATGGCAACATCCGTTCCTGTACCAATGGCCATACCGATATTTGCTGTGGCCAATGCCGGAGCATCATTAATACCATCTCCCACCATCGCTACATTTTTCCCTTGTGCTTGTAGCTTTTTCACCTCGTCTGCTTTACCTTCAGGCAATACTTCAGCGATAACTTGATTCACGCCTACTTCTGTTCCTATCGCTTGAGCTGTACGTTCATTATCACCAGTCATCATAATGACTGTAATGCCCATATTCTGTAGTCGGTGGATTGCCTCTTTTGACGTATCTTTAACTGTATCAGCAACAGCTACTAAGCCTGCATACTGACCATTAATGGCAGCAAGCATTGCTGTTTTACCGTTTCGCTCTAACTGCTCCATTGTTGGTAAAATATTATCAATATTGATTCCGTATTGTTGCATTAATTTTCGTGTACCAATGACAACTCCTTGACCTGACACAGTTGCCTGCACACCATAACCTGGAATAGCCTCAAAAAATTGAACTTCTCCTAATGCTATGCCACGTTTTTCTATGCCCTGTACTATAGCTTCTGCTAACGGATGCTCTGACTGTTTTTCAGCAGCCCCAATTAATGATAAAAAACGAGCTTCCTCCTGCTCTGAATCTAAAAGAACGTCTGTAAGAACAGGCTTACCATGTGTTACTGTACCTGTTTTATCTACAACCACTGTATCAATACTTTGTGTTTGTTCTAAATGTTCTCCACCTTTAAATAAAATACCAAATTCAGCTGCACGACCTGAACCTGCCATTATGGAGGTTGGCGTTGCTAACCCAAGCGCACAAGGGCAAGCGATTACAAGTACTGCAATTAAGACCTCTAAAGCTGGTGTAAATTCTCCTGGGCGAACCCAAATGATCCAAACTAAAAATGTGACAATTGCAATGCCAACAACAATTGGTACAAAAACCCCCGAAATTTGATCTGCTAAGCGTTGAATTGGTGCTTTTGATCCTTGAGCATCCTCAACCACTTTAATGATTTGTGCTAACGCTGTGTCACGACCAACCTTTGTCGCTGTCATTTTAATAAATCCATTTTTATTAATCGTCGATCCAAATAATTGATCGCCTTGCTTTTTATCAACTGGTAAACTTTCACCTGTAAGCATTGATTCATCAACAGCTGTTGTTCCCTCTATTACCTCACCATCTACAGGTATCTTTTCACCTGGTTTCACTAGAATAACATCGCCAATGATAACTTCTTCTAAAGGAACCTCTTTTTCTACACCGTCACGTACAACAATAGCGGTTTTAGCTTGAAGTCCCATTAGTTTTTTTATGGCTTCAGATGAGCGTCCTTTTGCTTTGGCTTCAAATAATTTACCTAATAATATTAATGTAATTAATACAGCACTCGTTTCAAAATAAAGATTTGGACCATGATGCGACCCTATCGTCACAATCGCTTGATAAACACTATAGAAATAAGCTGCTGATGTCCCCATGACCACAAGTACGTCCATATTAGCACTACCATTACGTAAAGCTTTATATGCCCCTACATAGAATTGCTTACCAACAATAAATTGCACAGGAGTAGCCAATACCATTTGGATCCACGGATTCATTAGAAATTCTGGGACATATAAAAATGATGTAAAGGAAAAATGTCCAACCATCGTCCAAAGCAGCGGTAAAGAAAGAATAGCCGATAAAATAAATTTTCGTTGTTGCTGTTTAATGGCCTTTTCTCGATGGTCCACTGTTTCCTGTTCATCAGCCTTTTGATGAGCCCCATAGCCCAATTTCTCCACCTTCGCAATGATGTCTACGATTGACACTTCAGATGGATTAAACTCAATCATTGCTTTTTCCAGGGCTAAGTTAACATTGGCAGAAGAGATACCACTTAACTTATTTAACCCTTTTTCAATGCGAGTTGCACAAGCTGCACATGTCATACCTGTAATATCAAGTTCCGCCTTTTGTTTAACAACCCCATAACCAAGTGCTTCTATTTTTTTTTCGAAATCTTCTTCACTTAATTTTGCTGGATTGTACTTAATAGATGATTTTTCAAGCGCTAAATTAACAGTCGCTTGTTCCACACCATCCATTTTATTTAAACCTTTTTCTATACGAGTTGCACAAGCTGCACAGGTCATTCCTGTGATCTGAATGCTCGCTTCTTTTAATGTATTACTCATGATGCTGTTCACCTTCCTCATACCCAATAGGGGTATATATTTTTGAAAACAAGAGAGTGCATTTATGCACTCTCAAAAATATTATTTTACCTCATATCCCTGTTCTTCTATTGTTTCCTTAATTTTCTCAAGCGATACTTGGGATTCATTAAACGATACTTCAACTTGTGCATCTTTTAAATTCACGTTTACTTGATCAACACCTTCTAATTTCCCTAAACTTTTTTCAACAGTATTTACACAATGACCACATGACATTCCAGTTACCTTTAAGATTCTATTTTCCATAAAAATCCCTCTCTTTTGAAATATTTTTATAAAATGTAAAAGGGTATTAATAATTTTTTTATATTTCCTTTTAACTTTCGAATTGTGATTTTAACTTATATTGGCTTCATCACTTTTAATGCAGTTTATCATTATCAAACAAGCTTTCTTTAAACGATAAATTTGTAATTACATCATCACCGTAAATTATCAACCTCCTCTAAACACACATTCATGTTACCATACCCCAGTTAGGTATGTAAAGTGGTGTTTTAATTTACTATATGCGTCACTAATTATGCAGTATATGTTAAATATCACGTTTATTTAACATTCAAACACTGTGACTTAATTAAATTTTTTAGCAGTCCATCAAAAAACTCTGCTCCTAAATAAGCAGAGTTTAAAACATTTTCGCGTTAGAAGAATTACTTTTATTTATCATTGATTCTTCATTTATAAAATCAAATCTTCTACACAGCCATTTTTTTACATACTTCAGCGCATCGGTAACATGTTTCTGCACATTCTTGGCAATGTTTATGATGTTCATGTTTTTTACAAACATCACCACATGCCTGACAAATCTCAGCACATAATTGACAAATTTGCTTTACGAATGGACTACCAGACTGCATCGATTTAGCAGAAAATGCACAAATATCGGCACATTCTCTAAGGGTACGAATGCACTCCGCTAACATTTTAACATCATCTTCTTCTAGACATTCATGATAACATTTATTACATTCCTTCATACACTCTAGACAAGCTTTAATACATTCTTCATAGCTCATTTTCAATTTTAAATACCTCCTGTTAATTTAGTCTGTCTTATTATAACCACTCCTATTTACTATATACCCCATTCAATCATAACTAATCTTCCCTATTGATATTAAACGGGTCTTCGGAATATATAGTGGAATTACTTTCTTAATAGTTTAAAAACAACTGGTGTTTAAATCGGATTTTCTGGTGGGATGTTAGGATAATCAATAGTATTATATAAAAGTATCAATCACATACGAGTGATACTTTGGGAAAAAAATAAAATAGTCCAATTTACTTGACCGTGTACTATGGTACACGGTTTATAATATTCATGGGGTGAAATAAGATGATTTATCGCATTAGTGAGTTTGCAGATAAATGTGGAGTTAATAAAGAAACGATCAGATATTACGAGCGAAAAAATTTATTACAAGAACCTCACCGAACGGAAGCTGGTTATCGGATATATTCATATGATGACGTTAAGCGTGTTGGGTTTATTAAACGAATACAGGAACTTGGTTTTTCTTTAAGCGAGATTTATAAATTACTTGGTGTTGTAGATAAAGATGAAGTTCGTTGTCAAGATATGTTCGAATTTGTTTCTAAAAAACAAAAGGAAGTGCAAAAACAAATAGAGGATTTAAAACGAATTGAAACTATGTTAGACGACTTAAAACAACGATGTCCAGATGAAAAGCAATTACATTCGTGTCCAATAATAGAAACATTAACATGAGAGATTAATTAACGAAAGGAGCTTTTTTATGAATAAATTTAAGGTAAACATTTCAGGAATGACTTGTACGGGTTGTGAAAAACACGTAGAATCAGCACTTGAAAAGATAGGTGCTAAAAATATTGAGTCTAGTTATCGTCGTGGTGAAGCAGTATTTGAACTGCCCGATGATATTGAGGTTGAAAGTGCAATAAAGGCGATTGATGAAGCAAATTACCAAGCCGGAGAAATTGAAGAAGTATCATCACTAGAAAACGTGGCGTTAATTAATGAAGACAATTATGACCTTCTTATTATTGGTTCTGGTGCTGCTGCCTTTTCTTCGGCAATTAAAGCTATAGAATACGGTGCAAAAGTTGGAATGATTGAGCGTGGAACGGTTGGGGGAACCTGTGTGAATATTGGCTGTGTTCCGTCAAAAACTCTTCTTAGGGCAGGGGAAATCAATCATTTATCAAAAGACAATCCGTTTATAGGTTTACAAACATCCGCTGGAGAAGTGGATTTAGCTAGTTTAATCACGCAAAAGGATAAATTGGTGAGCGAACTTCGGAATCAAAAATATATGGATTTAATTGATGAATATAATTTTGATTTAATTAAAGGTGAAGCAAAATTCGTTGATGCTAGTACGGTTGAGGTCAATGGGGCAAAGTTATCTGCAAAACGCTTTTTAATTGCAACAGGTGCATCGCCTTCGTTGCCCCAAATTTCAGGACTTGAAAAAATGGACTATTTAACTAGTACAACACTTCTTGAGTTAAAGAAAATACCAAAACGATTAACTGTAATTGGTTCAGGATACATTGGAATGGAGCTTGGACAACTATTTCATCATTTAGGTTCAGAAATAACGCTTATGCAAAGAAGTGAGCGACTTTTAAAGGAGTATGATCCTGAGATTTCAGAGTCAGTTGAAAAAGCGTTAATTGAACAGGGTATAAACCTTGTCAAAGGGGCAACTTTTGAGCGTGTTGAACAAAGTGGAGAGATAAAAAGGGTTTACGTAACAGTAAATGGCAGTAGAGAAGTCATTGAATCAGATCAGTTACTTGTTGCCACTGGAAGAAAACCAAATACGGATTCTTTAAATTTAAGTGCAGCAGGTGTTGAAACTGGAAAAAATAATGAAATCCTGATCAATGATTTTGGTCAAACAAGTAATGAAAAGATTTATGCAGCAGGAGATGTGACTTTAGGACCACAATTTGTATATGTAGCAGCCTATGAAGGTGGAATTATTACTGATAATGCTATTGGTGGATTAAACAAAAAAATAGATTTATCGGTAGTTCCTGCTGTTACGTTTACGAATCCGACGGTTGCAACGGTTGGTTTAACAGAAGAACAAGCAAAAGAGAAAGGGTATGATGTGAAGACATCTGTATTACCTTTAGATGCTGTTCCAAGAGCAATTGTAAACCGTGAAACAACCGGTGTATTTAAACTAGTAGCAGATGCAGAAACACTAAAAGTATTAGGGGTTCATATTGTATCTGAGAATGCAGGAGATGTCATCTATGCAGCATCATTAGCTGTTAAATTTGGCTTAACGATAGAAGATTTAACAGAAACCCTAGCACCATATTTAACAATGGCTGAAGGGCTAAAATTAGCTGCACTTACGTTCGATAAAGATATTTCGAAATTATCTTGTTGTGCAGGCTAAGGGAACTTTTTTACAACTCCCTATTCAAGTGAACCAGCTAATGCTTTAAGGGATTTTCTAAGTGCATTTGTGGTCACAAAAATAATTTAACACTGATGATTTCGACATCAAATCTATAATTGATACCTTAACACCGCAGAGTAATAAAGGATGAATAATATGTCAGACTTATTATCCCTACCAGACATTAAAACAATAGAACCGCCACAAGAAAATGAAACCGATATGATGTTTAAAGTTGAAGCAGTCGGACCACCTGAACGTTGTCCTGAATGTGGTTTTGACAAGTTGTACAAACACAGTTCAAGAAATCAACTAATTATGGATTTGCCCATTCGTTTAAAGCGAGTGGGCTTACAATTGAACCGTAGACGATACAAGTGTCGTGAATGCGGATCTACCTTCTGGGAACGCCTAATATCTGTAGATGAAAAGCGTAGTATGACCAAAAGGCTTTTAAAGTCCATTCAAGAGCAATCCATGTCTAAGACCTTTGTAGAAGTCGCAGAAAGCGTTGGTGTTGACGAGAAAACCATTAGGAACGTTTTTAAGGACTATGTGGCACTCAAAGAACGTGAATACCAGTTTGAAACTCCTAAGTGGCTTGGGATAGACGAGATACATATTATCCGTAGACCTCGGCTTGTATTGACTAATATTGAACGCAGGACTATTTATGACATCAAGCCTAACCGTAACAAGGAAACAGTCATCCAACGTCTTTCAGAAATCAGTGACAGGACTTACATTGAGTACGTCACAATGGATATGTGGAAGCCCTACAAAGACGCAGTGAACACTATCCTTCCACACGCTAAAGTTGTCGTAGATAAGTTTCATGTAGTTAGAATGGCTAATCAAGCCTTAGATAACGTCAGAAAGTCTTTGAAAGCCCATATGAGCCAAAAAGAAAGACGTACCCTTATGCGTGAAAGGTTTATCCTTCTAAAGCGTAAACACGATCTAAATGAACGTGAATCATTCCTCTTAGATACTTGGTTAGGTAATCTTCCTGCTTTAAAAGAAGCCTATGAACTCAAAGAAGAGTTTTACTGGATATGGGATACTCCTGATCCAGATGAAGGTCATCTTCGTTATAGTCAATGGAGACACCGTTGTATGTCCAGCAACTCTAAAGACGCATATAAAGACCTCGTGAGAGCCGTAGACAACTGGCATGTCGAAATATTCAACTACTTTGATAAAAGGCTCACTAATGCTTATACGGAGTCAATTAACAGCATTATTAGGCAGGTAGAGCGAATGGGTAGAGGTTACTCGTTTGATGCCTTACGAGCCAAAATCCTTTTCAATGAGAAGCTCCATAAAAAGCGTAAGCCACGATTTAATTCAAGTGCTTTCAATAAAGCTATGTTATACGATACTTTCAATTGGTATGAAGTGAATGATCACGACATTACAGACAACTTTGGTGTCGATTTTTCCACACTTATTAAGAATTTGGAGAAGGGTGATTTATAAGCCCTTTTCCACCATAAAATCCGAATACCCTATTAAACTAAGAGAAGCTTCATGAGACCTATCATCATACTAATTATGATTCCCATTCCTATGATTGAATAACTAATTACTTTTAAGTCATCTTTTTTTTGCAATCGACAGTATTTTTTATAACTAACTTCTCCATTTGCGAACATAAGACCAAATTGATCAGGTTTAATTGAATAAAATACACCATTCTCGTCTTCTAAAATTAGTTTTGTTATAAGGTTCTCCCCGTTCGATTTTTGATTATGAGTATTGCTTCTCGAGCCTTCAATCCTCACCACTTTGTATATGGAGTTCCCCAAAATCTTTTCTGTTATATGAAAAGCTTGATCTTCTATAAAGTTGTTATTTATACACACTTATATCCCCCCTCTGTTCACTAAGCTTCTGATATACTATATGTAAAATTTAATATATAGTTTGGGGTACCGTCAGGAAAATGCAGATTTACAACGTTAAGGAAATTATAATAGAAAAAAGTCCAATTTCTCAGTATCATAAAAATTTATCATACAGCAGATTCACCTCGGTATGAACGAACTAAGTCAGAAGTCATTTTTTGTATGCGAGCTCCTTTATATTTAGTAGTGAGCTTTCCCTAATTGGTAATTGGAAGTAATGGGTGATATACAAGCCTTTCTGTATATCACCCATCATTTAATAAGGGATCACCTAGTTTGAATGTGTTAAAACACCCTAAAATTATAAGTTTAACATTAATATCCGTCTTGGTACTTCAACTTTCCTGAGTTAACTAAATTAACTTTAACTTTTAAATGCTTTATACTATGTTTATTTAAGTAAAACGAGTCTGCTTTCACTTCTTCTTTCCATTTACTTGGGTTTTGTCGATATAATGATTCCCCTAATCTGTAGATATCTGAATTTATTTCTATTCCTTTTTCAAAGGAGTTTAGAATTTCTAACTTTATAATATCTTCAGTTTTTGTAACCAACTCTTTATCATTAATTTCCTTGATTTTCTCATTGATTCCGGCTTGCACTTCAACTGTAATATTAAAAAGTATTGGTTTACTATTCATAATAGGGGTAATGGTAATCTTAGGTTTCTCTACCACTACTGAAACAACAGCGCTATCATTCTCAACAATCCACACAGGAGATCGAACGGTTTTTTCATCCATCCATCTTAGACCGTTTAAATCAGTCTCAGAAAGCCAGCCTTCTAGGCGATTATTTCTTATGAAAAAAGCACCATCATTTCTTAATAATGGTGCTTTTTTTGATTCTTCTTTCCAGTTTTCCGTCGAAATTTTAACTGATGGAATTAAAGCTGTTTGTCCCATTGGATCGCTATCTCTAATAAATTGATGAAACTGTTTAGGTTGTATATAAGATCTCTGTTTATAGCTTTCATATGGTTCATGGAGAATGGTTGACAATCCCGACAATGTAAAAAACGCTTTTGTTTTAAGTACATCTTCTATGGGTTCCTTTGTAGCATATAAGAGAATATTATAGCGTATTTCTCGGTATCGATTAATAAAATCAATCGAATCTTTAATATCTTGTTTTAGGAGTTGTTCACTCAAAATTAGCGTAGAGACATGTCCCCAAAAAAGTCTTTGTTGTGCATCTTTATATAATTGATTTAATGCTTCCGTAATTGTAATGCCTTCCCCTCTTCCTATCCAAACTGGTGGTTGTTTATCAGGTCTTGCCCCTTCTAACTTAGCAACATTAGAAAAGTCAAGTAACTGAGCATAGGCTATATATTTTCCTTCTTTAAAATCTATACCAAGAGCTGCTACATAATAAATATCTTGTACTTCTTTAATATTCCAGCATCCAGATAATATTGTGCTAGACAAGAGTATCATGGTTATTAGTTTTAGTTTGTTCAGCTTCACTCTTTCCCTTCTCCTTCATCAGTTTTAGAACTATCATTGGTCCGAAGGTAACTTACTCTATGCCCATAACTTCTCCACGGTAAGCGAAATAATGCCTTGAAAAAATCAGAACTAGATTTTGGGAAAACCAAAGCTAAGTAAGGTATCCCAAAGGAACGCAATCTAGAAAGATAAAGAACGATTACAAATCCCCCAAGCATAAAACCATATAACCCCATTAAAATTGAACATAATAGTACAAAGCCTCTGAGTATGGATACTGCTCCTGCTAGTAGTTGGTTTACTAGGGTATATCCCGCAATAGCAGATAAAGCAGTAATAACAATCACAGATGGGGAAATAAAACCCGAACGGATTGCAGCATCCCCAATGATTAGTCCGCCTACTACTGAAAGGGTTTGACCAAGTGGGGAAGGTAATCTTTGACCAGCTTCACGGAACATCTCAAAAAGAAACAAAACAATTATAAGCTCAAGTGGTGCTGGAAATGGTAGACCTGATCTTGCAACAGTCACAGTCGCAAGAAGAGGGAAAGGAATTTGATCTTGGTGATAAGCAAGTAATGCCATCCAAAATCCGGGTAGGAAGACAGCTAAAAGAAATCCAACCCACCGATAAAAGCGTGCAAATGATACAGTTAGAAAATTAAAGTGGGAATCTTCTGCAGCTTTTATTAAAAAAGTTATAGTAACAGGAGCGATAATAACAATTGGGGAGCCATCAATTATAATCACTACTCTACCTTGCAATAAGCATTCCACTGCAAAATCAGGTCTGGCTGTATCACCACAAAGAGGAAAAATAGATAAAGATTGTTTCGATACCATCTCTTGAATTTGAGTTGAACTAACTACGCCATCAATATCAATTAAAGTTAGACATTCTAGAATGTTATTTAGTATCTCTAAATTAACTACATCTTTTAAATATAATATCCCTATTTGAGTTTGAGTCCGTTTACCTAACGTCAATGTTTGATAAGATAAGGTGGGATGTCTTAATCTTTTTCGAATAAGTGCCACGTTTGTTGAAATATCCTCAATAAAATTGTCTCTTGGCCCACGAATGGATGTTTCGTAATTAGATTGTTCGGTAGAACGGTTTGGTTTATTTGATGCACTAACAGAGAAAAAGGTAAACGACTTAGGAAAATACAGAACTAAATTTCCATTAAATATTTCCAAAGAAATAGACTCGAACCCTTCACTCACTTCTAAAGGTGTCCATTCTAGGTCTTGTTGATATTTATCAATTTCTTCTTTTAAGAAACGGTATTGATGTTTTTGAGCTATTTTTTCTAATTGAGGAATAATAAATTGATTAATTTGTTTTTTGTCCACTAAACTCTCGCAATAAATGAAAAAGGTCTCTATATCACTATCTTCACTCCCGATTTTATGGAGAACTACTTTTACATCTTCACTATTTTGATATGTTGAACGTATTTTTTCCTCATTTATAATTGGATTAGGTTTATAGATAGTATATTTTCC
This sequence comes from Lysinibacillus sp. COL-1, assembly GCF_059814265.1. NCBI lineage: Bacteria > Bacillati > Bacillota > Bacilli > Caryophanales > Bacillaceae > Lysinibacillus > Lysinibacillus sp. COL-1. Next base: position 42,654 of record NZ_JCAWSJ010000001.1, read on the forward strand.
ATTCCCATTTTTTTTATTATTCTGTTCCCCTCTTCTCAAGGATTATCTCTCCTTTAATCTTTTTAGAAAAACTAAAAATCCTAATACTAATGAAAAGAAAAGCAGAAATAAAAAAGATAAATGAAAATAAACATTTTGTAAAAAACGAACAAATTCAATATCACTCATAGGAAGAAGAACAGCCACAAATGTAATTAGTGAACTGATTCCTATTAATACATTCCTTTTTTTCTCGTTTTTAAATGAAAATAATTGTCCAATAATATATAAACCAAAACTTATCCTAATAAATCCACCTGATAGCCATTGGTAAATTGAAAAGAAATCTACATGTTCAATAAACTTTCCTATTTTCAATAATCTCCATTCTTCGTAAGCAGGATACCTCTGATTAGCAGCCTCTTCAGGTCCAAAAATAGCAATAGAGCCCAATAAAGGGCCAAGCGTTAAGCAGATCAACACTAACCCAAGAATAATAAAACTCCGTGACTTGATATTCATTTTTAAATTATGTTGAATAAAAAAAATTAAAGTCACTTCTAGCAGAGAACCTAAACTGTAGACGATTCCTTTAATAACGGGTGTCAATCCATTTTCAAGGATAGGAAATATTTGAGAATAATCCTTATGAGGAAGATTAAGACTCATAACGAAAAAGCCCAATGCAACAACAAATACTAATAAAAAACCTGACAGAATAGATAAGGTTGTAAAATTAGATGTTGCAGCAAAAAAACAGATAACTAAAAATACAATAGCTAAAATGGGCGCAGGACTTTGTGGAAAATAGGATGTAACTGTCCATACAATCATATCTTTTAAGGTAACTCCAATAAATAAGAGAATAAACATATACATTAATAAACATAATCCCTTTGCAACAATATTCCCAAAGTGGTTATTTAACCATGAATACAGATGTGTGTGGTCTAACTTTTTCATAATAAATCGAATAAAAAGTAACCATCCCAGAATGAATCCCCCAGATAAGAGGACAGAAATCCATGAATCTCTCCTCGAGATAGCTAATAACATAGGAATCACCATAACGTGATTCATTAAGCCAATACTCATCATAAACAAAACAAATACTTGTGAAAAATTCGCTTTATGTTGTTGCATTGTTAAACCTACTAACTTAGTTGGATTTTATAAAGAATAAACTAATCACATCAAAACTAATTGGCAAGGATACTAAACGGTATTTTCTCCATTTATTAAGAAATTATTCATATAACACCTCATATTATAAGTGTAAGCCTCTACCTTACCCACATGTTTGGCATTTTTTTATATGCGATAATCTCCTAAAGATCGAATTCTAAGGAGGTTTTGCGATGAATAAATCTCAATTATGAATGGAATGGGGACAACGGATTACCAACTGTTTGGCCAGCGGACAAAGTGCTTCAAAATGGTGTGCTTCTAATGAAGGAAGCATTCATCAGTTCTGGTATTGGAAATAAAGCTTAAAATGACTCAGGATACAAGTGATAATTCACCTATATGGTTGACATTAGAAATGGACGATTCTTTCGAAAATCAAGATTAGTGGTAGGGGGTGGCCAAGCTTCTTTAGATGTTGAACCTGAATGCGATCCAAAGTTACTTCCAGATGTAGTAAGGACGCTTCAATCAGTATGTTGAGACCTTCAATGATTGAAAGTGTCTATCTCGAACGAGGTAGTACGAATATGAGGAAATCTATCGACGGATTAGCTATTTTGGTTCAGGTGGAGTTTAATCTAGACCCATTTTCATCAAGTCTATTTGTTTTTTGTTGCAATAAGGGTAGCGTCATGAAAATGCCGATTACAACAATAAGGAAATTCCAATATAAAAAGCCTGATTTCTCGTCAATTAAATTGAGAAATTTGGCTTTTTTGTCACTCCATAAAAGTCTTCTATTATTGGAGAATTTGTATATTACTTCGGGATAACAGGGACCCAGAGTTCGTGTCTTGGTTTATGCTTCTGACCGTAATAACATTCTATACACGGTAAATTTGCAAGTTCATACTCGGAGGTAGGAACCCACTCGGAATATAAACGTTTCCATGCATCCACTATGTTCGGAAAAACTGCCCATGTACCTGCGGGAATAATAAGCGTCTCCATATTTTCTGGGGATTCCCCATCGTATCTTACGCCCATGAAATAGGAAAATTGTTCATCTGTTATGGCGGCTTCTTTTCCGCAAACCCCCAGAAGGCTTTCAAGCGTGCATTTTGGATTTTCCCATGACATATCTACTAGTTCTTGCATAAATCCATCTTTTTTAGCAGTGTTCCAAAGCGTAGGGATTGTTTTAAATGCTCTGCTTGTTTTTACTGGCTTACTTTTTCCAACAATTCTTAAATCAAAATCAAGGTTTTCAATTCTGTAGTCCATCTCGTTATCTCCTTTAATAGAAATTTGAAAGGAAATTCTGGGAAAGGCTTTTAACTGTACCCCTCTATTACGAGCATTGGAAGGGGTTACTCCATGCATTTTTTGAAAGGCACGTGAGAAAGTATCAGAAGAAACATAACCATATTTAATTGCCACATCGATAATCCGAATATCACTTTTTTGAATTTCAAATGCTGCGAGTGTTAACCGTCTACGTCTAATATATTCTGATAGCGATATACCAGAGATTGAAGAGAACATTCTTGAAAAATGAAACTCAGAACAATTAGCTGCTTTTGCAATCTTTTTGTAGTCTATTTCTTCATCCAGACTATTTTCAATGTAGTTTAACGCATTGTTCATTCTTTCTAGCCAATCCATAAGTTTAATCCCTTTCAATATTTACTATAAAACAAAATAGATAATAATTGCCGACATTTCATGCCTAAAAATGTTGGTGAAAAAATACACCTTTTGATAGAATCAGGACAAACTATTTGTTTCCTTCCGATAGCTTTCTATATAATGAAGCCCTAGATACATTAGTAATTTCGCAAATTTGATTTACAGTCATACCGCCTTCTTTATATAGTTTTACTGCATAATTCATTCCTGCGTGATTTTTATGATATTTCTTTAACCGGCCTTTAAACTTGCCTTCTTTCTTAGCCAGCTCAATCCCTTCACGTTGACGCATACGGATAAGATCTCGCTCTAATTGATTAACACCAGCCATTACCGTAATTAAGAATTGACTGTAAGGATTATCTTCTGATAAATCTAGCCATGAATCCTTGAGTGATTTTAAGCTCGCCTTTTTACTTCGTATTAAATCAATCAATTCAAATAAATCCTGCGTACTTCGAGTGATCCGAGTTAAGTCTGTAACATAAATGATGTCGCCTTCTTGTATATCCTCTAACATCTTTTGAAGTTGCTTACGATCTTTTGTTGCTCCGGAAACTTTTTCTTCAAAAATAATATCCATTCTGATTTCGTTCAGTTGCTGAACTTGCCTTGAAGGATTCTGGCTAGTTGAACTGACACGTATATAACCAATTTTCCGCAAAATATCACCTCATTTTTTGAGACAAGTCTTATGAGACGCTCTTAACTATGATTTTATCAGTCTCCTACACTTGTATCAATAGAGTACACTCTATTGATATATAATTGAACTAATAAATTGAAAATACAGAAATGGGAGGATATTGAATGAAAATTGCGAGAGGTAGAGAATTGCTTACACCGGAACAGAGACAGGCTTTTATGCAAATCCCTGAAGATGAATGGATACTTGGGACCTACTTCACTTTTTCCAAACGGGATTTAGAAATAGTTAATAAGCGAAGGAGGGAAGAAAACCGTTTAGGATTTGCCGTTCAATTAGCTGTTCTTCGCTATCCCAGTTGGCCATACACCCATATCAAAAGCATCCCAGATTCAGTCTTACAATATATATCGAAACAGATCGGTGTAAGTCCATCCTCACTTAGTCATTATCCTCAAAGGGAAAATACACTTTGGGATCATTTGAAAGAAATTCGAAGTGAATACGACTTTGTAACTTTTACCCTAAGAGAATATCGAATGACATCTAAGCACCTTCATCAATTAGCTTTGGAAAATGGTGATGCCATTCATCTACTGCATGAATGTATAGATTTTCTAAGAAAAAACAAAATCATACTACCTGCTATCACTACACTTGAAAGAATGGTGTGGGAGGCAAGAGCAATGGCTGAAAAGAAGCTATTTAATGCGGTTAGTCAGTCTCTAACAATTGAGCAAAAAGAAAAACTTGAAGAGATCATAACTTCGCAGCATCCATCCGATTCCAATAAAACAATATTGGGTTGGTTAAAGGAACCCCCGGGTCATCCTTCACCCGAAACATTTCTAAAAGTAATAGAACGGCTGGAATACATACGGGAAATAGAATTGGAGACGGTAAAAATTAGTCATTTGCATCGCAATCGCCTGTTACAGCTATCTCGTTTAGGTTCAAGATATGAGCCTTATGCATTCCGTGACTTTCAGGAAAATAAACGCTACTCAATATTAACCGTCTATTTATTAAATCTTACTCAGGAGTTAACGGATAAAGCTTTTGAAATTCATGACAGACAAATACTCAGTCTGTTATCAAAAGGCCGTAAGGCTCAAGAGGAAATTCAGAAACAAAATGGTAAAAAGCTGAATGAGAAAGTTATACACTTTACGAACATTGGACAAGCTTTGATCAAAGCAAAACAGGAGAAATTAGACGTTTTTGAGGTTTTAGAATCCGTTATCGAATGGAATTCTTTTGTCTCTTCAGTCGAAGAAGCTCAGGAGCTTGCACGTCCTGCCGACTATGATTATTTAGACTTACTACAAAAACGGTTTTATTCACTAAGAAAATATACGCCAACGCTATTAAGAGTATTGGAATTCCATTCCACAAAGGCAAATGGGCCACTTTTAAAGGCTGTTGAGATTATCCGAGGAATGAACGAATCCGGAAAACGAAAAGTGCCTAATGACTCACCTGTGGATTTTATTTCAAAACGATGGAAAAAGCATTTATACGAGGAGGATGGTACAACAATAAATCGTCATTACTATGAAATGGCTGTTTTATCAGAACTTCGGGAGCATGTTCGGGCAGGAGATGTTTCCATTATAGGTAGCAGACAATATAGAGATTTTGAGGAATATTTGTTTTCGGAAGATACATGGAACCAAACGAGGGAGAATACGAGATTATCAGTTAGTTTATCATTCGAGGATTATATAACGGAGAGAACCAGCAGCCTTAATGAAAAGTTAAAATGGTTAGCTTCCAATTCCAACAAGTTGGATGGAGTTTCTCTTGAAAAAGGAAAGCTGTCACTTGCACGCTTAGAAAAAGATGTTCCAGAAGAGGCAAAAAGGTTTAGTGCAAGCCTTTATCAGATGCTACCAAGAATAAAATTAACTGATTTACTCATGGATGTGGCTCATATTACAGGATTTCATGAGCAATTCACTCATGCTTCCAATAATCGAAAACCAGATAAGGAAGAAACAATCATTATCATGGCTGCTCTTTTAGGAATGGGAATGAATATTGGCTTGAGCAAGATGGCCGAAGCCACACCTGGACTTACATATAAGCAATTAGCCAATGTATCTCAATGGCGCATGTATGAAGATGCAATGAATAAAGCCCAAGCCATTTTAGTAAATTTCCATCATAAATTACAGTTGTCCTCCTATTGGGGTGACGGTACAACATCCTCGTCAGATGGTATGAGAATGCAGCTAGGTGTTTCATCACTGCATGCAGATGCAAACCCACATTATGGCACGGGAAAAGGAACCACCATCTACCGTTTTACTAGTGATCAATTCTCTTCTTACTACACAAAGATTATTCATACTAATTCAAGGGATGCGATTCATGTTTTGGACGGTTTATTGCACCATGAGACAGATCTAAACATAGAAGAGCATTATACAGACACAGCCGGTTACACAGACCAAATTTTCGGATTGACCCATTTATTAGGATTTAAATTTGCTCCGAGAATAAGAGATTTATCAGACTCAAAATTATTTACAATAGATAAAGCAAGTGAATATCCAAAATTAGAAGCCAGTTTACGTGGACAAATAAATACAAAGGTCATTAAAGAAAATTATGAGGACGTTTTGCGATTAGCTCATTCTATAAAGGAAGGAACAGTTTCAGCATCCCTTATTATGGGGAAACTAGGATCTTATTCAAGACAAAATAGCTTAGCCACAGCCTTGCGTGAGATGGGACGAATAGAAAAAACGATCTTTATTTTGAATTACATTTCGGATGAATCATTAAGAAGAAAAATACAAAGAGGATTGAATAAAGGAGAAGCCATGAATGGATTAGCAAGAGCTATTTTCTTTGGAAAACAAGGTGAGCTTAGGGAGCGAACCATACAGCATCAATTGCAAAGGGCCAGTGCCTTAAACATAATCATTAATGCCATCAGTATATGGAATACCTTACATCTAACAAAAGCAGTTGAATATCAAAAACAGACTGGTAGTTTTAATGAAGATTTGTTACACCATATGTCACCTTTAGGTTGGGAACATATTAATTTGCTAGGAGAATATCATTTTAATTCGGAGAAAGTGATCTCATTAGATTCTTTAAGACCACTAAAACTTTCTTAACGTTGTTAAAAATGGGGGAATCGTCAGGAAAATAGGCTTAACGTTGTAAATCCGCATTTTCCTGACGGTACCCCAGTTTTAACTAATCAGGAAATTGGAATCTTTTTTTTACAATATAATAAAAATTCGTCAAATTATATTTGACGAATTTTTTGCTTCATCTTTACTTATTCGATTTTGAGCAATTGTGCATTTATTGCACATATAATCGTACTTAAGGACATGACAGCAGCTCCAATTGCAGGTGTAATAACAATACCTACACTATATAAAACGCCTGCAGCTAGTGGAATTGCAAGAATGTTATAACCAGCTGCCCACCCTAAATTTTGGACCATTTTTTTATGACTAGCTTTCGATAGCTTTAATGTATTCAGAATGTCCTCTGGATTGCTGTTTACCAGTACTACATCTGCAGTTTCAATGGCCACATCTGTGCCTGCACCGATCGCAATACCTAAATCTGATTCAGCCAGTGCAGGCGCATCATTAACACCGTCACCAACCATTGCAACTTTCGAATTTTCTTCTTTTAGTCCTTTCACCTTATTAGCTTTTTCATGGGGTAATACTTCAGCAATAACTTTCGTCATGCCTAGTTTTTCACCAACATATTTTGCTACACGCACGTTATCACCTGTCATCATAACGGTTTCAATACCTAAATCACTCAATTCTTTTATAACCTTATAAGAGGAATCCCTTATTATGTCTGCTAAAGCAATCATGCCTAAAAATACATTATCCTTTAATATAAAAATAACGGTTTTACCTTGTTGTGCAAGTTTTTCGTAAGTACTTTCATCGAAGCTAATATTTTTTTCTTTTAAAACATTTGGACTAACAATTGCAATTTCAGACCCGTTAACATTAGCCACTAACCCTTTACCTGTTAAATTTTTAAAACCTTTTACTTCAGATACTTTTATATTTTGCTTCTTACCCTCTTTTACAATTCCCTTTGCTATTGGATGTTCAGATTGAATTTCTACAGAGTAAGCAAGCTTTAATAATTCTTTTTCGCTAACCCCTGTAACTGGATGAATATCCGTTATACCAAAATTACCTTCAGTTAAGGTACCAGTTTTATCAAACACAATTCTATTGATTTTAAATGCGTTTTCAAATGAAGTACGATTCCTAATTAATAAACCCTTCTTAGCAGCAATAGATGTAGAACGTGATGTTACTAAAGGAGTAGCTAGACCTAAAGCATGAGGACAAGCAATTATTAAAACTGTCACCATTCTTTCTAATGCAAAATCAAAGTCATCTGTTGACCACCAATAAACCAGTGTGATAATACCTGCAACAATAGCGACATAGAATAACCATTTAGCGGCTGTATCAGCAAATCCTTGAGCTTTTGATTTAGTTTTTTCTGCATCGCTTACTAATTGGATTACTTGTGCAAGATAAGTGTCACTGCCTGTTTTACTAACATTTATTTTTAGTACACCCTCTCCATTAATTGAACCCCCAATGGCCTCCATACCTACCTTTTTTTCAATAGGAATTGATTCCCCAGTTAACATCGATTCATCAACTGTAGAGTGTCCTTCAAAAACTATTCCATCAATGGGAATTTTCTCGCCTGGTTTTACTAGTATTTGATCACCTGGTTTTAAATCTTCAACAGATACTTCAATAAGGTTGCCTGATGCATCTAACTTATGAGCTTCTTTAGGCATTAATTTAATTAACTCTTCTAATGCTTTTGAAGCACCCATTATTGATCTCATTTCGATCCAATGTCCAAGAAGCATAATAACAATTAAGGTTGCTAATTCAAAAAAGAAGTCACTTCCTTCAATGAAAAATGCTGTTAGTGAACTATAGACATAAGCTGTTACGATAGCAAGAGTAATTAATAGCATCATCCCAGGAGTTCTATTTTTCAATTCACTCCATGCTCCAAGTAAAAATGGTTTTCCTCCATAGAAAAAGACTATTGTTGAAAGTAAGAATAGTAATAATGTGTCACCAGCAAAATTTACTTTATATCCAAGAAGCATCTGAATCATCATGGATAAATATGATATTGGAATCGTTAATACTAAAGATACCCAAAACCTTTTCTTAAAATCAGAAATCGAATGACCATGGTGTTTGTTGTTACCCTCGCTTTGATTATGTTGATGATGATTGTGTTCATTATTTTTCTTATTGTTAGGGCTGTAATTTTCATGAACATCTTGCATATGATTTGTTATTGGTTCATGCGAAACATTATGATTGTGGATGTGGTCTCTTTTTTCTTTTCTCTCCATCAAATATCACTCCTCTAAATATAAATCAGATGTGTACTATTTTTTTAGTGAATGTTCCCTCATTTTTCTTGAATTCATTTCTCCTAGGTTTCCTAGAAAAAATATTTCTTATTTAATCTTAATTTACCCCAAAGTTATGCAAAAATTATGAATTGTAATTTGAATAAAATTATTATTTAACAAAAAAAGAATGAGGATAAAAATGTACCTCATTCTTTGTCTTAATTTATATTAATTTCTTCTTTCGAATAAACTTTAAATAGATGAATAGGACGAAAATAAACATTACGCTAAATTTTGTGTACACCGATGCATCCTGATTTAAATTCGAGTCCTCTGTGTCTTTATGAGTTACATTTTTATTTATTTTACTATTGGCATTTTCTAACTGAAAAGATGCGATAGTATCCTGATTTTGATTTAATAGCTCTAAATGACCCTTTCCAGAGATTCTTTGACTAACTGTTTCATGTTGTAAAACTATATAATCGAGTTTTTCTTTGGTCTTAAAGGACATTTCATCAATTTTATATATTTTTCCCATCGGAATATTCCTAGACTCAAAATTCTCAAATGCATAATCAAGAAGTTCTATTGTATCGTTATAGGCCATGTCTTCTGTTTGCGCTTTAAGCGTTACGACAATAACCGATATATCGTTTCTTGTTGCTGTTGTTATAAGAGTTATTCCTGATTCATCAACATATCCAGTCTTTCCACCCGTTATTCCTTCATAAGGTCGCTCTCTCATTAATTTATGATGACTATAAAGAGTAGTATCCCACGATTTGCCATCCCAATTAAGTTCCTTTAGACCAAAAATTTTACGAAACTCCTTATTTTGCATTGCGTATTTCGTAATTTTTGCTAAATCTTGTGCAGTAGTTTTATGATCTGGATCATATAGTCCATGGGGATTTACAAAGTTCGTATTTTGTATTCCAATATTCTCTAAATATTTATTTATACTAGTCGAAAACTGTTTTACAGACCCATCCAAATGCTCAGCAATAGCAATACCTGCATCATTACCAGAATTCACAAGTAAGCCTTGAATAAGCTTTCTTAGATTAACCTTTTCTCCTTCTTCTAAAAAAACCCTAGTTCCTTCAACTTCTCTAGCATTTTTACTAATTGTGACAATGTCTTCTAGGTTCCCTTTTTCAATTGCATATATTGCAGTTGCTATCTTTGTTAAGCTAGCAGGAGCCATCTTCTGATTTGGATTTTTTTCATATAAAATTCGCCCCGTTTTTTCATCTATTAATATAGCAGCTTCACTGCTAATCAAAGGAGATTCGACCTTCATTGCGCCATGAACTCTATAAACAAAATTTGAACCTAGTATTAAGAAGATTACTACTAAAATCGCAACCTTTTTTATTAAATGTGTTTCCATATTATTATTCTCCTCATAGTAATCTACACATGTATCTTAGAAAAAATATGTGGAGAAAATATGGAGAACAAGTTACGTAATCTAAACTTAACACTTGTAACAATAGTGATTTCTATTAATGTTTGAAAAGCAATGTACTTTTATTTGTTTCTAAATTATTTATATTTACATTCCCCAATAAGTAATTGTGTCAAAAATTCCAATAATAAAAAGAGTAACTCCGGCTATTTTTTGAATAAACCTACCTACTTTAATACTTTTCTTCATTACTAATCCCTTAATATCAAAGTACCATATAAAAAATAAGATGATGACAAGAGGTATTGATGTTGCCAATCCAAATATTGCAGGTAACACTAATCCATATGAAGTCGACATAACGGTTGGCATTAGCCATACAAAATAGAGTACAAACATTGTTGGACAGAATGCAATTGCAAAACTAGCTCCTAGAAAAAAGGAACCAATATAACCTTCTTTTAGTATAGTAGGAACGTTCTTTGAAATTCGATTTAATATTCTTAACTTTATTGTCCCCATTAACACAAGTCCGGTAAGTATTAATAGAGGACCAATCAATTTTCGGAAAACCGGAAAGAAATTAATTATTTTGTTTTCAAATGTTTGTCCAAATGCCCACGCCAACAAACCAATTGCACTATATACTATGACTTTACCCATAATAAACGAAACGATCTCTCTCCAATTACTACCTAATTGGATAGTACGATTACCATATAACGTAATAGCGCTAATATTTCCAGTCAGTTGACATGGAGCAAATGCACCTATCAACCCAAGGAGGATAGATATAATGATTGGGGAATGCTCATATGAATTTAAGAATACAGAAACTGGTTCACTTATGGTTTGACTAATTTGAGACATCAAATTATACATCTCAATCACCCTTCAATAACCTTATTTTATTTTTAATTCCCCTTCTGAAGCTAATTTATCCCACGATTCCCCTTCGTTCTTAGAAAGATAGAAGTTAAGATTATTTGTTACAAAAGTAATTTCTTCTCGATTAGTAGGATTAGAAGCGATATAAATAATTGGGTCTTGCATTATCTCGTTTGGGAGTTGTATATTTTTTTCTTCTTTACTATCCAATGAGAATGATCTAAGGGAAACAGAATTTGAGTCATAGTTTGTATAGTAACCCCCATTCTCATTTAAAGTTACGTATGTAACCATTTGAGTAGACTTAAGTAATTTAAAGTTAACTCCATAGTCATTCGAAACAAAGATTCCATCTTTACTACCAATTGCAACTATTTCTTTTTTGGAAGGGTGAGCTGATAAATTAGAAACAAACTCGGAATTAAAGCCATTCATAGCTGATTCAGTCCAAGACTTCCCTTCATCAATTGAATAATGCAATCCACCACTCATATTCTCTGTAGGTGTTTCATTAATGACATAGATTGTATTCGAATCATAACCAGCTGCAAGATAATGAAAATCAATTTCGCCGTAAAAGGCTAATTGTTCTAGATTTGCTCCTTCATCTGTACTTTTTATAACTCCTAAAGGGTTTTTAAGGTTTGAGCCTTCCTCAGGATGTCCACTTGAATAGAAGCCATCTTTGACCGCCTGAAAGCCCATATAGTCATGTTTTTGGCTGTTCGCTTCTTCCCAACCCTTTACACCATATTTATACAATCCTCTATGTGTTGCAATTACAAAATCACTTTTACCATTTATATATCCCAAACCATGTATATGTTCAATTTTTGGGTTATCCACTTCTTCAAATGAATAACTATCTTTTTCTTTTGAATTACAAGCACTTAAAACTAAAACAATAACTAATAGACCTAACCAAATTTTGTAATTTTTCATACTTTTCTCCTTTTAACTCCATTTATACCCTATTCCCCAAACCGTTTTAAGGAACTCATCGGTAGGAAAGTCAGATTTACTTAATTTTTCTCTTAGATTTCTTATATGTGAATCAACAGTCCGCGTATCTGTATCTGTTTCATATTCCCATGCAGCATGCAGTAATTCCTCTCTTGTAAATGTCTTAGAAGGTCGAGATATTAATGCTTTTATAATTAAAAATTCTTTTAAAGTAAGTTGCACACTTGAATTTTGGTAGTGTAGAGAATATGTTTCTTTATCTAAAACAAAATCTTTAAAAGTGATATTTTCATTATCCTTTTCAAATCCGACAATTCTACGCAAAACAGCATTGATTCTTGCTATTAACTCTCTTTCATCGAATGGCTTGGATATATAGTCATCTGCACCTAATAAAAGTCCCTTAGCTAAATCAGATTTATCAGCTCTTGCAGTTAGCATTATAATGGGTACTTTTGAAAATTCACGAATAGATTCACAAACATCCCATCCATCCATTTCAGGCATCATAACATCTAATAAAACGAGATCGATATTTTCTTTCTTAATTCTCTCTATTGCCTTTATTCCGCTCTTTTCTTTAATACAGGTATATCCATGTGGAATTAAAAATAATTCGACTAAATCGAGCATTCTTTCTTCATCATCCACAATCAAAATTGTCTGCATATTTAACCTCCATGTGTTATATGATCACCGTAAATGTACTTCCTTCTCCAAGTTTACTTTTGACTTCAATGGTACCATTGTGTGCTTCTACTAATTCCTTCACAACAGCAAGTCCAATTCCTGAACCACCATATGCACGAGAACGTGATTTCTCAACACGATATAGCTTCTCAAAAATGAAGTCAATTTCTTCTTGTGGAATGCCAATACCTGTATCAATAACCTCAATTCTTGTTTTCCCTTCATTTTTACAAGCCTTTAATGTTACCTCTGTATTTTCCTTTGAATATTTCAAAGCATTATCCAATAGGTTTATGACAATTTGCTCTAAACGTAATGGGTCAGCATATATTTGAAAATCTTCAGTGCAAACAAAGTTCAACTTAATATTCTTGAGATCATATGAAGGAGCAACAAGTTTACATATTGCTTCGAAAAAATATCGAGCAGAGAAAGATTCTTTCATGACAGTAAATGTGTTTTCGTCCATTCTAGCCAAGTCTAATAAATTTTTTACCAATTCCTTCATTCTATTGGACTCTTCAACAATAATTTCAAGATACTGTTCTCTTTGTTTCTTACTTAGACTCTCTCTCATCGCTACTTTTGAATATCCAATTAAATATGTCAACGGTGTACTTAATTCATGAGCCACTGACGCCAGAAATTCATTCCGGTCTGTTTTTAAACGTTCTAAATCATTGGCTAATTTCTGAATTGAACTTGCTAACTCACCAAGCTCGTTTTTACTTTTAATTGCAAGCTTTACATTAAACTCACCTTTGCTTAATTTCTCTGTTGCCTCTTTCATCCGTATTAAAGGTCTTGTTATAACTTTTGACAGAACCGCGTAAACAATAAAAAGTACAATAAAACTTGTAGCACCTGCCATACCAAAATGTTCAGTTAATTCATGAACCATCTTATTAAGAGAACCAGTACTTTGTAGCATTAAAACGTATCCAGATTGATTTGTATTTGAGATATAAGGATGCACACTCATAATATAAGGGGATTCTTTCCAGTTAGAAGTCAATAATTCATCTGTTTCTACGTCTACGTTCTTTATTAAAGAAACTATTTGTCCACTTAAAGATTCACTAATATCTGAACTACCAATGATATTTCCTTTATTATCGGTAATGATCACCGCACGATCTTTACTTTTTTCCATCAAAACGATATGTTTTATTGTAGTTTCAGAAAAATTTTCAATTAAAACATCTCTATGATTAGCACCATTCGCCAATAATGTATAATATTCTTCTTCAACTCTCGAATTAATTATATTTCGATGAAGATAAAACATAAGAAATAAATCCATTATTAGCACTACAATAAAAAAACACGATGCTAATTTTGTAGAGATTTTGTTCACTAATTTTTTCACCTCTCTTTATTAGTCTAAAAAATTATTACTTAGTCTGGTAAAATTTGTTCCATGTAACTCTTTATATCCTGTTCTTTCATTTCTCCAGTGATTATTTTTTCTATTTTACCCTCTGAATTAATAAGAATAGTCGTTGGTAATGGATTTATATTATATGCTTCCATTACACTTTTGTTTTTGTCAATTAATACCGGAAAAGTTAAACCTTTTCGGTCAATATAATTTTGAACCACGAAGTCGGATTCTGCTATATTTATAGCTAATACCTGTATACCTTTTTCTTTATATTCCTTATAATATCTATCTATAATTGGGAATTCCCTTTCACAGGGTTTGCACCAAGTCCCCCAAAAGTTTAAAAAGACACCTTGTCCTTTGTATTCCTCCAAATTATGTTTATCACCATACATATCAACTAGAGTAAAATTTGGAGCATTATCCCCTATTTGTAATACTTCATTTTTTTCTTTAGTTAAAGTTGTATATACTGTAAATAATATTGCCCCAAATAATACAATTAATATAATTGAACGCATAAGAAATCGTCTCTTTTTTTTATCCATAATTAAGTTTGGTTCCTTCCCCTCTTATATGATATAAAACTAAAAGCCAGTAAATCCTCCAAAAATAGGTGTTAAAAACGCAATAATTTTAGTCATCATATCAAAGTACAATAAAACCCCCATCAGAATCATTATTGCACCACCTATTTTCATAAACAGTCCATTTTTTCTTTGAAGAAACTTCATTTTTCCAATAAATAAGGACATTATTAGGAAAGGTATAGAGAAACCTAGCACATAAAATAACATGTACAACATTCCTTGCCCGGGGTTAGACACTCCTAAAGCTATTACTCCGGCAAGAATTGGTCCAGTACAAGGTGTCCATCCAGCTGCAAAACCCATACCAATAAGTACTGAGCCAAAATATCCTTTGGGCCTTTTTTTAAAACTAATCTTTTTTTCCGATTGTAAAATATCGAATTTAAAGAAACCTAGAATAACTAATCCAAAAAAGACCATGAAAATTGCTCCAAATTGCCTTAGTAACTCTTTATACTGAATAAAAATCTTTCCGATAAAAGAAGTTAAAACCTAATGCCATAAAAATAATAGAAAAACCAAGTAAAAAAAGCAGGGTATGTATTAAAGACTTTCGTCTTAAGATCCCTTTCTCTTCTTTTAGTTCATTAAAGGATATTCCTGTTATATAAGATAGAAAAGCAGGATACAATGGTAATGAACAAGGTGATACAAATGATAATAATCCAGCCCCAAATGCAAGTATTAAATTTAATTGTTCTAACAAATACTCTCACGCAACCTTTCTACAGAACATTTAAAAATAAAGTATAGACTATAAATGTGGAGAATATATGCATATGTTGATACATATCAAAATTAAGAAGTTTATTTTTGATACCTTTCTACAACTCATTAATTAATAGCAATTTTTTTTTAAAAAAAGTTTTAATTCCTGCTCTAAGGATTATAATTCAACGGTAATAATGACAAAACAAAACCCTGGCACAGTAGACAATGTACCAAGGTTATTTTAATGTACCTACTTTATATATATATAGTTAGAAAAATGAAAGGTTTGAAAGCCATTTTGAAAAAACAAAAACCCTGATACAGCATCATACTGTATCAAGGTTTATCTTATTTATATACAATAATATAGTTAGAATCACTCATAGAAATTGTTTGAATATCCAGTATACAACTTTTTTGTCCAGTATAAGACTTTATTGTAAAGTATACAACTATTTTGTTAGTATAGAACTTTATTGTAACTGAAC